>NZ_FR892582.1:6419-11125 GCF_000436015.1 Prevotella sp. CAG:592
TGAGTTCAGACAGACGGTCGCGCACTGCCTTGTTGGTCACCACAACGATGCGTGGCGACTGCATTCCTCTACCCGTGGGAGCGTATTCTCCAGCTTCCACAATCTCTTTTATCACTTCGTCTGACGGCATGCGCTCCGGATCAAATCCTCTCACGCTACGACGAGTCTCAAGCGTTCTTATCGTTTCGTTCATAATACCATTTGTTTTTGTTTCTGTCGGACAAGATGTCAGAAATATTGTCAAGCGTAATCCTCGATTTGACAACTTTCCACGAAAAGACATCAGCAACAAGTTCTATCAACAGATTTCCGACATTCTCTCATCTAACGGACTACAAAATTAGCTTTTGACACCCGCAATCAGAAATCGAAACAGTTAATGTTGGTTAATGCCACGCAACAACCTGCACATAAGCCCAATCTGCCATTAGCCACTCTACAATTATCTACTTGCTGCTTTGCCATTGGCATAGCTGCCATTTGGCACATTTTTTGATAATTTCAATATATATGACTCAATATGTTTTTGTATATATCATTATTGCCGCCTCGCTTATATATATAGGTTATAAGATATGGCAGGCGGTGTCACACAAGCCAAAGAGCGGTTGCACTGGTTATTGTGCCAACTGCCCTTTGGCTGATGAACTTCGGCGGAAAGCGCAACGGCAGGGAATGAAAGGCAAAGCTTCTGGCTCCTGCTGCAACAGGTCAAAACTGTCGAAATGCAATAAAGAAACTGCGTCTCAAACTGACAAACAATAAATTTTGAAGGAAAAAACAGCCTTTTCGGTAAGTTTTCAAATAAAAGTGAAAGAAAAATTTGGTGGAACGAAATAAAATTCATACCTTTGCACTCGCAATCAAGCAATGGTACCTTGGCCGATCGGTTAGGTAACGGTCTGCAAAACCGTGTAGAGCAGTTCGACTCTGCTAGGTACCTCAAGGAGTTCTGAAACAATTTTTGTTTCAGAACTTTTTTTATACCCTCGCCACACACCTCCAACATCCCCGGCATTGCCGACAAACTGTCTGTAAAACGCTACAATTCATCACATTTTCGGAACACCAAGTACTCGCAATTCAGCATATTCGCTTTGGGGTAAACCGCATAAGCCGAAAATTCCCCCTGGCGTGGGGAACGAAACCCCACATTAGGGGGTTATGTTCCCCACGCCAGGGGGGAATATATGGATGGACTTATTATTATCTGTTCAGAAGCCAGAAGGCATTCTCGTTCAGCTTGTTCATCAGCTTCTGAGGATAGCCTGGATGCTGACGCACGAAATCTTTCACCATCTCTGCCGCCTCACTGCTGCGATGGCCGCCGAGCAGCGAACCGAGCCAATAACCGGGGAAGAATATGTCGCTCGTGCGCTGCACGTCGATCAGAGCATCAAGTCCGGGAGTGATGTACCTGTTGTTGAAAGGTTCCCTCGTGCGGTCGTTGAGCAAGGCGAGGAGCGATGCTGTCCAGGGTTCCGGCTGACGATTCTCTGCCTTGAGGACAGACTGGAACAGTGCCTGCTGCTTATCTGTGTCTGGCGTGCAGGCACGGCTGACAAAGTCGAACTGCCTCAACTCATCCACATTTGAGAGTCTCTTGCGCTGCTCCGCCAATATCTCGTCACACTTCTGGGGCATCATTATCGCCAGGCGATAAGCCATGCCATTGTAGTCGTTCTTGTTGAGCAGCTTGTCGGTGCTGCCTTTCCACACAGCATATAAGGAGTCGGCTATCTCGCCACCCTGACATGAAGCATAAAGCAGACGGACGAGACGCTGTCTCACCGAAGGTATGGCGTTACGCCTGTATTCTGCCCACATCATCCTCTCGTTTATGCTGCGGTCTTCGCTATCCATCCTGTCGATGGCATTATTCCAGTAGCCGGCAAGCTGAGAGGCTATCATGGCGTTATTTTCTTTCACTATCCATTGCCTCATGGTATTGGCATACTGACGGGCCCCTATCCTATGGGCGAGGAAGTTCTCGTTGAGAGTCATGGCGAGGGCGAAACGCTGCAGTTCGTCAGCCGGAGCTTCCAGTGCCGTGGTGTCGGCGGCATCCGCTGCCATGAGCGGTTTGCCGGAACGGTCGTTTAGCACGAACAGTCCGTATCCTCTGCCATCAGCATTCAGCAATACGTTCTGCGGTTTCCCACCTGTCTCAATCTCCACGGTGCCGCTCTGCATGTCTACGGGAACGAACTCGCTCCTCACTCTCCCATTGCCATCGGCGAAATCAAGACGCACATTGAACTGCTGCTGCCATACGAGTCCGCGATGCTGCGGATCTTCTTGTTTCACAATGAGCCTGCCGTCTTTCCACTCTGCCGACACAGTTGGCATACCGCCACATTTCACCCATGTCTCGCTAAACTGCCTGATGCCACACTGCGGTGCTTTGCTGTCGAGGATGTCGATAAGCTCATCCCATGTAGCATTGCCATAGGCATACTGATGCAGATATTGGCGGATCCCGTCTCTCAGCGCCTCCTCTCCCATCTGCTGCTCCAGCTTGCGCATCATGACTGGTGCCTTGCAGTATATGATGTTGCCATAGAGCAATCCAGCCTGGTTGAGGTTGTCGAGAGACTGCTGTATGGGATGCGTGCCGGGAGTACGGTCTGTTGACAAAGCCCTCGCCTGATACATACGCAGGAAGTTCAGGTCGTGGTTCACATCGGGGTATTGCTCCCTGGCTACCTTTGCCGCAAAGAAATTGGCGAACACCTCTTTTGTCCACACGTCATTGAACCAGCGCATGGTCACCATGTCGCCAAACCACATGTGTGCCGTTTCGTGGGCTATCAGCTCCAGACGTGTCTGCTCCTCCTCTGGTGTGGGGTGTTTGCCGAGGAATATCTCGTGGTCGGTGAACTGTATCGCTCCGGGATGTTCCATTCCGCCGAACTGGAATCCGGGGAGCACCACCATATTATATTGGCTGAAAGGGAGGGGTATGCCGGTATATCTTTCAAACCACCTTATGGAGTGGTCGGCAATGTCGAACACCTTGTCGAGCTGCGCCACCTTGTCGGGGTCGGTCTCCCGGTAGAGTGCCTTGATGGTACGGCCGCTGCGTTCTGCCTTCTTGACGCTGAACTTTCCTGCCACAAAGGAGAAGAGATATGTGGGGATAAGCTGGTCGGTGACCGATGACACCGTCTCCCACCCTTCCGGCACATCGAGTTTCAGCTTGAACACAGCCTTGAGGTCAGGCTGGTCGAAACATGGGAATACCGAACGGGCATGGTCGGGAACGAAAAGCGTGTAGAGATAGTCGTCGTTGCGGTTGAGCGACTTGTCGCCGCTGGTGAACGCCACGTCTACGGCATTTTCACCGTTTTTCAGCCAGCTCTCTTTCAGTATGATATGCTCGCTGCGCCATTCGGCACGTCTCTTCTTGCCGTTAACTGTCACCACACCGCCATACTGTCCGTCGGCTCCCTGGAAATCGAGTTGCAGGTCGTCGCCGCATTTCTTATACGTAAACTTGATGACGGCAGAGCCTGTCACCTTTTCTTTCCGCGAAGCGGGAATCCTGAACTTCAGGTCGTAACACAGATTGCCGACTGCCGCCCGCCGCTGCTCGGCGAGCTTTTGGCTCACTCCCGGTTCTATCTCCACGGCACCGGCCACCATCGAACAGAGCAGCGCCATACATGCAATGATAAGTTTTTTCATAGAATTCTATTTTGTATACAAACAAGTTTTGCAAAGGCAAGCTCACCTCTGCATGACATCCAGACGATATTCTGCATCGGTTGACATTACCTAATGCAAAGATAATACATTTCAAAAAACAATGCTACAAGAAAACGATTTAAATAAGAATTATCAATGTTTCGCAGGTTACCCTGTCTACAAGAAAAGTTGAGGAAACGACGAAAGACAAGGTGTCACGACTATGGTCTGATGCCTGGAAATGTAAATAAATACACATTTCTCTCGCAAAATCGTTTTTTTACATTACCTTTGCATACTGCATTGCCCTGATCAGCCCCAGACGGTCATCAGGGCTGGCATGGATTCTGATTTTTCAGAATAGTGGATTTTTTCAATGAACAATAGCGGATATTGCAAAATAGAAGCAGACAAAAGACATCTCATACAGACAAAAAAACAATTATATATACGACAATGGAAAATAAGAAAAACATGTATTTCGCCGTGGCTTACAAGCTTTATACAAATGAGAACGGCACAGAGACAATGGTAGAAGAGGCAACAGCAGAAAAGCCATTCCAGTTCTTGAGCGGATTCGGACTGGCTCTCGACGACTTCGAGAACACCATCGTGGCTCTCAACGACGAGCAGAAGAACGACTTCGACTTCACGCTCACCAAGCAGCAGGCATACGGAGAGCATGAGGCAGAACGCGTGTTGAACCTCGACAAGGAGATGTTCTGCATCGACGGCAAGCTCGACACCGATAATATATACAAGGATGCCATCATTCCGCTGCAGAACGAGAACGGACAGCGTTTCCTCGGCAAGGTGCTGGAAATCGGCGACGACAAGGTGACAGTAGACCTCAACCACCCTCTGGCCGGCAAGGATCTGCACTTCGTAGGCTCTATCGTTGAGGCAAGAGAGGCTACAAACGAGGAGATACAGACCATCATCAACCATCTGAGCGGTGGCGGATGCAGCGGCTGCGGTGGTGAATGTGGAGGCGACTGCAACTGCAGCGGCGACTGTGG
>NZ_FR892582.1:11168-11387 GCF_000436015.1 Prevotella sp. CAG:592
GGCTGCCACTAATCAGAAGGATTTGACAATACCCCCAGACGGTCATCAGGAATACTATAAGCAGTTGTAGAATATCACATCGTTTTGGGATGACACCTTGATGACCGTTTGGAAACAAATCACCAGACACATGCGTAACACTTTCGGCAACATATTCACACTTACGACTTTCGGGGAGAGCCATGGAGAAGCCGTGGGAGGAGTGGTAGACGGTCTGCC
>NZ_FR892582.1:11402-19161 GCF_000436015.1 Prevotella sp. CAG:592
GACGGTCTGCCTGCCGGCATCGACATCGACATCGACTTCATCCAAAGCGAGCTCGACAGGCGCCGGCCCGGACAGAGCAGCGTGACAACAAGCAGGAACGAAGCCGACAGAGTGGAAATTCTGAGCGGCACGTTCGAGGGAAAGTCTACGGGATGCCCTATTGGTTTCATCGTGAGAAACACCAACCAGCATTCCGCCGACTACGACAACATGCGCGACCTGTTCAGACCATCGCATGCCGACTTCACCTATTATAACAAGTATGGCATAAGAGACTATCGCGGCGGCGGCAGATCATCGGCACGCATCACCATAAGCAGATGTGTGGGAGGAGCATTGGCAAAACTGGCCCTGAAGAAGATCGGAGTGGAAGTTGTGGCATACACATCGCAGGTGGGCAGCATTGCCCTCGACAACGACTACACCAGGTATGACCTGACACAGGTGGAGAGCAACATCGTGAGATGTCCCGACGCAGAGAAGGCGAAACTCATGGAGAGCCTCATCGCCGAAGTGAAGAGCTGTGGCGACACCATCGGAGGCACAGTGACGTGTGTGATAAGGAATTGTCCGATAGGCATCGGCGAACCGGAGTTCGACAAGCTCAACGCCATGCTCGGATATGCCATGCTCGGCATCAACGCCGTGAAGGGAATTGAGTTCGGATCGGGATTCGAGGGAGTGACGCATCGCGGCAGCGAGATGAACGACATCTTCTATCCCGAAGACGAAAAGATAAAGACGCGGTCTAACAACAGCGGAGGTATACAGGGCGGAATTTCCAACGGCAACGACATATTCTTCCGGGTGGCGTTCAAACCTGTAGCCACACTGCTTCAGAAACAGGAAACCATCGACAAAGACGGCAATCCTACCACCTTCAAGGCAAGCGGCAGACACGACGCTTGCGTGTTGCCAAGAGCGGTTCCGATAGTGGAATCAATGGCGGCAATGGTGATTTTAGACCAATTTTTGTATAATAAAACAACAAAATTATAATTTTTAACTATTCTGATAAAAAAAACAGCCATTATTGTTTTGGCATTCAAATATTTGCAGTATATTTGCAATCGACAAGCGGGTGCTTGTGAAAGTACCGATTGTCTAATTAAGTCTAGTTTAGTTTTTGTGTTGGTTGAGGGCGGTCAATTGATCGCCCTCTTTTTATGCTTTTGTCCATTCCAAACAACATCCATCATCCGCAAAACCATCAATCCTACCAAACGGCAGCCTGCACTCCCTCTTGCCGAAAATTGGAGTTAAAACACGCAAACACTTTGTCATATCAAGAAATAGAGTTATTTTTGCAGGAAATCACAATCTTACTATACACAACAAGGATAATGAGTGGCAACATCTATATAAAGAACGCACAGGTGAACAACCTGAAGAATGTATCATTGGAAATCCCAAGAAACAAGTTTATCGTGATTTCCGGTGTCTCCGGCTCCGGCAAGTCATCACTGGCTTTCGACACACTGTATGCCGAAGGCCACAGACGATATGTGGAGAGCCTCTCGGCATATGCCAGACAGTTTCTCGGAAGGATGAGCAAACCGAAATGCGACTACATAAAGGGACTGCCACCGGCAATAGCCATAGAACAGAAAGTGATTTCCAAAAACTCTCGTTCCACAGTGGGCACAAGCACGGAGATTTATGAATATCTGCGGCTGCTCTTCGCACGCATCGGACACACCTTCTCGCCGATAAGCGGCAACGAGGTGAAACGACACACCGTGGAGGACGTGATAAACAAGGTGAAGACCTTCTCTGAAGGCACGCGCTTCGTGGTGCTCTCACCGGTGGTGAGAATCGCCGACCGCACTCTCTCGCAACAGCTCACGATGATCATGCAGCAGGGATACACACGAGTGTTCGTGAAAGGCGACTTCCAGCGTATCGACGACCTGCTCAACGATGACAAACTGGACGAGAACATAAAGGACGAGAACATCTGGACAGTGGTAGACCGCATAGCGTGGGAAAGCGACAACGACACGCTGTCGAGACTCACCGACTCAGTGGAGACGGCTTTCTACGAGGGCGACGGGGCATGCCGAATCGCCATCATGCCGGCAAACATAGTATATGATTTCTCAACTCGCTTCGAAGCCGACGGCATGACATTCGAAGAGCCGAGCGACGGCATGTTCTCTTTCCACTCCCCCATCGGAGCTTGCCCTATGTGTGAGGGATTCGGAATGGTGATCGGCATCGACGAAAAACTCGTGATTCCAGACTCATCGCTCAGCGTATACGACGGATGCGTGCAATGCTGGCACGGAGAGAAAATGGGCGAATGGAAAAAGGAATTCATCAGAAGAGCGGCAACAGACAAGTTCCCGATCTTCGAACCATACTACAAACTGTCGCAGAAGCACAAAGACTGGCTGTGGCACGGTCTGCCATCCGACAAAAGCAGAGACAAATACGACAGGGTGAGCATCAACGACTTCTTCCAGATGCTGAAAGAAAACCAATACAAGATACAATACCGCGTGATGCTCAGCAGATACCGCGGCAGAACGGTATGTCCGGAATGCCACGGCAGAAGACTGAAAAAGGAGGCAAACTACGTGAAGATACAGGGAATGAGCATCTCTGACCTCGTGGACATGCCTGTGGAGAACCTGAAGAAATGGTTTGACGAACTGAGCCTCAACGACCACGATGCCGCCGTGGGCAAACGACTGCTCACAGAGATAAAAAACAGACTGGGATTCCTTGTGGAAGTGGGATTGGGATACCTCACGCTGAACAGACAGTCTAACACGCTGAGCGGCGGAGAGAGCCAGCGCATCAACCTCACCACATCGCTCGGAAGCAGTCTGGTGGGATCGCTGTATATCCTCGACGAACCAAGCATCGGACTGCACAGCCGCGACACCTTCAGACTGATAAGCGTGCTGAAAGACCTGCAGGCGCTGGGAAACACGGTGGTGGTGGTGGAACACGACGAAGACATCATACGTTCTGCCGACCATCTAATCGACATCGGTCCTGACGCCGGACGACTCGGAGGCAGAGTGGTGTTCGAAGGCGACCCGCAGAAGATAACAAGCGACACGATAAAGAAATATCCCGAAAGCCACACCATCAGATATCTGCTCGGCGAGGAGCGCATACCAGTGCCTGCCAACCGACGCAGCTGGAACCTCTTCATAGGCTTAAAGGGAGCGAGAATGAACAACCTGCAGGGCATAGAAGTGAAATTCCCGCTCAACGTGATGACGGTGGTGACGGGAGTGAGCGGATCGGGAAAATCCTCGCTCGTCAAGGGCATACTCTTCCCTGCCCTGAAGCGACAGCTCGACGAAGTGGCTGACATGCCGGGTGAATACTCATCGATATTCGGCGACATAAAGACGATAAAACACGTGGAGATGGTGGACCAGAACCCTATAGGCAAGAGCACGAGGTCGAACCCCGTGACATACACCAAGGCTTACGACGCCATCCGCCAGCTCTTCGCCGAACAGCCGCTGGCTGAGCAGATGGGATTCTCTTCAAAATACTTCTCGTTCAACGCCGAGGGCGGCAGATGCGAGGAATGCAAGGGAACGGGAGTGCTCACGGTGGAGATGCAGTTTATGGCCGACCTGGAACTGGAATGTGAGGCCTGCCACGGCAAACGCTTCAAAAAGGAAATTCTGGAAGTGAGATTTGCCGGGAAAAACATCGACGACATCCTCAACATGACAGTCAATGAAGCAATAGAATTCTTCACGGAAAACAACCAGAAGGACATCGTGAAGAGACTGAAGCCGCTGGAGAGCGTCGGACTGGGATATATCAAACTCGGACAGAACTCCTCTACCCTATCCGGCGGAGAGAACCAGAGAGTGAAACTGGCTTATTTCATCGGACAGGAAAAGGCTGACCCCACACTGTTCATCTTCGACGAGCCGACAACAGGTCTGCACTTCCACGACATCAAGAAACTGCTCAATTCGTTTGACCAGCTGATAAAGCGTGGACACAGCATCATTGTGATAGAACACAACATGGATGTGATAAAATATGCCGACCACGTGATAGACCTCGGTCCCGACGGCGGAAACAAGGGCGGACAGCTCGTATGCTGCGGCACTCCCGAAGAGGTGGCTGCATGCGAAAACAGCATAACGGGAAAATATCTGAAAAAAGTTCTTGACAACTCAAAAAAAGAATAGAAAAGCGACAAAAGATTTTGCTCGTCAGAAAATAATTGTTACCTTTGCACCACTTGTTCGGAACAGTGCCCTGTTCCGGGTGTTTAATCAGCCGATATGGCTCAGTTGGTAGAGCAACGCATTCGTAATGCGTAGGTCCCGGGTTCGAGTCCCGGTATCGGCTCCATAGCGATTAAACAGAAGATAAACTAATGGGAAAAGATTTGCGATAATAGCTCAGTTGGTAGAGCACTAGCTTCCCAAGCTGGGGGTCGCGGGTTCGAGCCCCGTTTATCGCTCTTGTCATCATAGCATTCCCCTCACTTCCATTCTTCTAATTCTTTCTCCAACGTATTGTATTACAGTATCTATAACAGCTGTACTTCTACAATCCTGAAATCCCTATGGATTACCGTTTGGGAATAATATATAATCAGCAAAAAAGCGACTTCCGAAAGAGAGTCGCTTTTCTGCTGTTATAAACAATCGCTTGTCTGATCAAATTCATGAAGGAGGCTGCAATCAATCCTCGTCGGCAAATGTCTCGAGCGAGAACTGGCTGCTGCCATCGAAGCAGTGGGTACACACCTGACACTTCGGCAGACCGATAGCCTCGATGAGCTGTTCGATGGTATTGAACTTCAGAGTGGTGAGTCCCAGTTCCTTTGCTATCTCGTCCACCATGCGCTTATACTCCGGAGAGTCGGTGGTGGCATACTTGTCGAGATTCTTGTTCGGGTCGCCCTCAAACTTCTGGATCATACGACGGGTGATAAGCTCCATATCGCTCTTCGATGACGTGAAGTTGATGAACGGACATCCGTATACGAGCGGCGGACAGGCAATGCGCATGTGGCATTCCTTCAGACCAGCCTGATCGAAGAGCACCTTCACGTTATCGCGAAGCTGGGTGCCGCGCACGATGGAGTCGTCACAGAAGAGCACCTTCTTGCCCTGCAGCATCGCCTTGTTTGGGATAAGCTTCATCTTTGCCACGAGAGAACGCATGCTCTGGTTTGACGGAGTGAAGGAGCGTGGCCATGTAGGAGTGTATTTTGCTATGCAGCGCTGATAAGGCACGTTCTTGCCAGCCGCATATCCCATCGCCATTCCCGTTCCAGAGTCTGGAATACCGCTGCAGCAGTCCACCTCCACGGGGTCTGTCTTCGCCATGTTGAAGCCATTGTCGAAACGCGCCTGCTCCACGTTCTTTCCCTCGTATGTAGATGTGGGGAATCCGTAATACACCCACAGAAACGAGCACACCTGCATCTTCTTGTTCGGTTTCCTTATCTGCTCCATTCCGTCGGCGGTGAGCTTCACTATCTCTCCCGGTCCTACATTATATACTGTATCGAAATCAAGGTTAGGGAACGAGGTTGATTCGCTCGATGCCGCATATGCCCCATCCTTCTTTCCGATGATTATCGGAGTGCGTCCCCAGCTGTCGCGGGCGCAGATGATGCCGTGGTCGGTGAGCAGAAGCATCGTGCACGATCCCTTGATGTGCCGATACACGTTCTCTATACCCTCCTTGAAGGTCTTGCCCTGGATGATGAGCAGCGCCACGAGCTCCGTAGGGTTTGTGCTGCCCGACGACATCTCGGCGAAATGCATGTTCTTCTCCAGCATCTCGATTGTCAGCTCATCCTTGTTGAGTATCTTCGCCACCGTGCAGATGGCAAATTTTCCCAAGTGAGAATTCATTATCAGCGGCTGTGCGTCGGTGTCGCTGATTACGCCGATTCCCGATGTAGCCCCCTCGAAGCGGTCGAGAGTAGGCTCAAACTTGGTGCGGAAATAAGAGCTTTCGAGATTATGGATAGAGCGCACGAAGCCCTTTTCCTTGCAAAATGTTGCCATACCACCACGGCGTGTACCGAGGTGAGAGTTGTAGTCGGTGCCATAAAACAGGTCTGCCACACAGCTTTTCTTTGAAATTGTTCCGAAGATACCTCCCATATAAATATATTTGTTTGTTATTTTGTTTCCGTCTGCAAAGGTAATGAAATCTTCATTATTCATTCATCCGAATGTCATTTTTTATTTGAAGACATGTTATAAATTTGTATCTTTGCAAAAGGAAACACTAAAAATGTCGAAGAAGCGAATACAATCATGACCTTAGACTTCTGAGACTATAATCGGAAACAAAATGAAAAATCTTTTACTACGTGTATTATCGTCATCATCATCGCCGTGTCTGCACCCATGAGTGCGAACGCCTCGTCGGCTGCCGAAGGAAACTGAAGAACAATAACCGTATTTATCCCGAATCGAGGGATAACCCCAAACAATACACTGGCAGCAAGGGCTGGAATCTGTTTCCTCTCTTGCTGCTTTTTTATCCCCCAATCGGTCAGCAGGACTTTCATTCAACCCAAATCGCTCATTAGGGCACAAACCGAAATCTGCCATTATTTCATCTTCATTCCCATGTTATACATTATGAAGCCGTAGATGTCGGCTGTCTCTTCCATCACCTTAGACAATGGTTTGCCGCCGCCATGGCCTGCCTTGCTGTCGATACGGATCAGGACAGGGGCCTTGCCTGCCTGACACTCCTGCAGACGGGCAGCGAACGAATGGGCCGGAACCNNNNGAACGAATGGGCCGGAACCACACGGTCGTCGTAGCCAGGGCAGAAGCAATAAATAGTGTTTTCATTCGCATATAAATTTATAATGCAAACTTACTCAAAAATTCCCGAAATATAGTACATCGACGGAATAAATGCCGATATTTGAAAATATAATCTTACCTTTGCATTAACCATGACAACTGGCTCAGCAAATGTATAACACTTACTCACAAGCATAAAAAAGAAACACATATATATATGGAATTAAAGAAAGACATCAAGAATCTGGAACAGCTGTTCCACACCGACCTCCACCAATACCTGCTCTCCATCGGAAAAGTGGACGAGCGTCTGCCTGAGGCTCCCGACATCGAGGAACTGTGGCAGAAAATCGGCGAGAGCTATCTGCCCGACGGGATGAGGGAATTCAACGCCTACCCCACCGTATCGCTCGGATGGATGATGTTCATCGGAATGGCGATAGCGAAATATTGGGACACCGACTGGGAACTCTACAGCAAAGTTGGCGACCTGTATAAATATCTGAGAGACCAGCGCGACTTTGACCACATGGACGACTACATCTGCGAGAAAGTGCTGCTGCTCGCCGGGGAGGACCACGCCATGATGACAAAGACCGTGGGCGAATGTGCCTCACGCACATACAACCTGCTGTACCACCAGCACCTCGAACCCGGCACTCCCGAGGCTTTCCAGGGTTATGTGTCTGCCCTCCACCAGATGTATCTCATGGGCATGTCGATTGAACTGAAACGCCTCGGCTATCACATGACGAAGCTGAACTGACAAACACGGGGCACAGGGCATCGTTTCAGGCAAAACATCGGCAAATGTAAAGATTTTGCCATATCATCTGAAATCACGCGAAAACTGTCAGATTATCAGGTTTTTCTTCATAGCGCATTGGCATACAGGCAGTTAGCTACCTGACAGTTGTTTTCAATTGTCTGGATGGTTTGAAACTGTCAGGATGATTTTCAACCGTCTGGATGGTTTGAAACCG
>NZ_FR892582.1:19192-20406 GCF_000436015.1 Prevotella sp. CAG:592
AAACCGCCAGGATGGTCTGAAACTGTCTGGAATTATCTGATGAGAGGAATTACATGTGTCGGCAGAATCTTGGAAACAGGAATATGGTATTACAACATTAACCCAAATCGGCCATTAGGGCTTGCTTGTATTTTGCTCTTTTAGAAGAGTGTATTTTGTTTGTCTTTTAATGAGTAATAGCGAGCTATTGCAAATTAAAAACAAGCAAAAGACGCCTTATAAAAGGCAAAAGGCAGCAAGCAGTCATGAAAAATAAAGTAAACGTCCTAATGACCGTTTTGGGTTAACTTATTGGGCAGACGTCTGGCACAGATTCTGCCCAACTGGGGCAAGCACGTTGCCCATGATGGGCAAGCAGCGTGCCCCGGTTGGGCAAGCAGCGTGCCCAATTTAACCCGAATCGGTCATTAGGGTGAAGCAGTGAAGCAGGTCGGTGGAAAACATGGTGTATGCCAACCAGCAGCAATACTACGACGCAATTACTACCAACAGCAATGCTGCCGACTCCGGACCATTTATAGACTTTATGCTTGGGGAAATACAGAAAGCTCTCGAAGCGCACAAGCGAGAACCGATAAAGAAAGTTCCTGATAAAATTCCTGATAAACTGTTACAGGCTTTCCCCGAAATGCAGAGTATGGCATGGAGCGGTTACATATTAATATATTTTACCGGATTCTGGCTCTTCCCATAGAAAGAAACCACGCTTTTCCATACGTAAGGAGAATTCAAACATTTATTCCCTACAAATTCAATACGTCCCTCATACTTTGGATTGTCTGTATATTTCCAATCTTGAGGGATGTAGTCTTCTTTTACGATACCATCCACAACGGCAAGGACATGATTTGCTTTTGATGCCCTTTGCAAACTCATTTTCCAATACTTGCGTGTCATCTCATACAAATCTTCCCTATCTTTTTTGCCTACTTTTAGGCAAATTATTGTGTCGCCGTCCTGTGGTATTAATTCTGTTCCCATCTTATCTGATTTTATTTCTTACAAAGGTAAACAATTTTCTGATTCCTTCCAAATTGGAAGTTATTATGTAACCTCCCCCTACCCCCCTCTTTTCCTTTTCCTGCGCCATTTATGACTTTCGGACGTGACTTCGCCTACATAGGCAATCAATACCATTTGGAAATGAAACTGCTGGACTCTAACGAAATCCGGCAGCTTCGCGATGTGTGTATATTTGAGGTGAATGGGATTGA
>NZ_FR892583.1:0-2738 GCF_000436015.1 Prevotella sp. CAG:592
GCAAGCCCTAATGACCGATTTGGGATTATTGGAATATCCGGATTGCAGCATTACGGTAACCTGGTCGTTTTCTTTGGGAGGCCAGACGACCTCCGTCAATTATTCCATCATCACTTGATTCTATACATCCTGAACAATTTCGCAGAACATATACAGACAGATACACTACGAAAATTCCCCACAGCGTGGGGAATGAAACCCCACATTAGGGGGATTCGTTCCCCACGCTGTGGGGGAAAATTACGACTTGAATGAATGTCTGGCAATCAACGAAACACTACAGCAAACAAAAGGCCCCCACGCAATGTGAGGGCCCCCATGATACATTATTGCCTCACGGCAAAAACTAACAGGTTATTATGAAGAATGTTTGGATTGTCTTTATCCATGTCTGACGCCGGACGGCAGCAGGACTGTAGTCTGCTGACGCTATGGCAGAAAAGCAATCTGTCCGTCGGGGCGTCATTGCTTCTGGATTCCAGCTTTCGCCTTGATGCTGTCGGCAACGGCAGGACCGTTGTTTTCCCATGTGTTGCACGGGCCGTTGGCATTCTTGAGGAATTTCTCTGCCGGAGTCCAGTTGTTCCTCACGGTGATGCAGGATGATCCCTCGTCGGTGTAGAGATAGAACCAGTGGTTGGGATCGTGGGCATAGCCGGGAGTATAGATGTCTCTCACCACATTGCCCTCTATCAGCGTGTGGGGCTGCGAACCGAGGGTGTAGATGCCTGCCGTGTCGTACATGTGCTTGGCGTAGTGGTGGATGAGGTTGCCGCTGATGAGATTGTTTGCCATGGAGCACGGCTGCTGGTTCCATCCCCACCCCATACTGATGCCGGTGTATGAGATTTCGGAAATCTCGTTGTGCAGGATTCTGATGTCGCGCACGAATCCGGCTCCGATTCCCACGCATCCCCAGTCCTCGTTGGTCACGTCGGTGATGAGGTTGTTGTCGATTGTCAGTCCGGTGCAGATAATGCGCGAGTCTGAAGGATTGTATGGCAGATGTGCCTCATGGGTGTCGGGACCGAAGCTGCCTGCCAATATGCCGTTGCCGCCGATGTCTCGGACGGTGCAGTGGCTGATGTTTCCGCCCTTGGTATATTCATGGAATTCCACTCCCGTAGAGGCGCAATGCTCGAAGGTGCAGCGGAGGAAGTCCACGTCTTCGGCACAGTCCACGCTGACGGCTGCCGCCGGACGGCCTACCCATCCCTGGTTGTCGAGCTTATGGTCGCCGTTGGGGCGTATCATCTTTGGTCTCAGCTTATATGCCTCAGTCATATACATGCCTGCCTGGAGCGGGGCATGACCGCTGACGGATGGTCTCATCCATGTGGCATGGCTGAATGTGACGCCTTCGAAGGTGACGCCACGCACGGGATTGTCGGGTGTGCCGCATACGCGGAGCAGGGTCTCCACGGCTGGAGCCTCAACATCTGCCGTAGCCATATTCTCGCCCTTGAGCGGGATATAGTATACTTTCTGTTCCCTGGCATCGAGATACCACTCTCCGGGAGTGTCGAGCAGCGCCTTGTCGTTGGTGAGATAGAAGGCGGAGTTGTGGCCGTCGGTTGTCACCATCGGCGATGGCCAGGGGTGCATGAAATGGATGTGGCTCTCGGGTTGGTGGAAGGTGACGGCGGCGCTGTCGCCTTGTATTCTGACGCTCTTGATGCGCAGGTTTGCCACACACCACATCTCGTGTATCACCATCTCGGCATGACGGGCATGGAGTATCTTTCTGACGGCATCCGCCGGAACATAGAGTGTCTCGTTCTTCTTGTCGATGCTTCTGATGCGATACATGTTCTCGAAGTCGCTCACATCTCTGGCTCTCACTGCCTTCCTGCCGTTTATCCACAACTGGCGGAACTCCAGCGGACGGCCGTTAAACTCGGGCACGTCGGCTACGTATGCCTTGCCCTGCTTCTTCCATCCCTTTATCTGCACTCCGCCGCTCACCACAGCATTGCCGTCGGCTATGATGCGTGTGCCGCTGTCTTCGGGCCTCACCGTGACGGTCTGGTTCAACCGGTAGGTGCCTGCCTGGAGGCGGATGGTCACGTCTTTGGCTCCCTCCATGCGGCGCGCCTCTCTTGCCTGCTGCAGTGCCTGCTCTATGGCGTAGGGTCCTGGCTTCACCACAATGTCGGTGGCGAAGGCTATATTACTGATGATTGCCGAAAGGATTACGGCTATTAATCTGATATTCATTTTTTTATTGTTTGTTACTCCGTTTATGGAGGACCTATTTAGGTTAAACTCAAATCGTGCCAGAGGTAAAAGTAACCAGTCCTAAGGTATCAGTCCCTCCCCTACGGGGGAGGTTAGGTGGGGGCTGGAAGTCAGCAGTTTTGACATATCAAGACAGATTACTCAATCCAGCGATGCCGGAATCCATACTGTCATCTCGCTCTTTCCTCTGTTGCCCCAGGCATAGTATGGGATGAAGCGCACGGTCTGTGTATGCTTCTTTGCCGTTGCCTCGCGATAGAGCTGTCCCTTCCATGATGGCTCGCTGCGGTTTATCACTTCTGCCTCAAGTGCCTTCACGCGGCTGCCGTCGATGGTCATGTCAACGGGAGTGAACTTGGCGTTGAGCGGAATGGCGATATCGTCGATTCGCGCACCGCCCAGGTCGTTGCTCTCAAGACAGTATACTATAGGTCCGCGCTGCACGGCTACCTGTCCGCGGCTCTCCTCCACGAGAGGGTTTGCCTCTATCAGACGTGTGC
>NZ_FR892583.1:2748-4043 GCF_000436015.1 Prevotella sp. CAG:592
GACGTGTGCGCATCGGCATGCTGAGTGTCACCACGTCGCCTTTCTTCCATGTGCGTGTCACTGTGGCGTAGGTGCCGGCGGTTGCCTCGATGGTCTGCTGAGCGCCGTTCACGAGTATCGTGGCTCCCTCGGTACACCAGTCCGGCACACGGAGCCGTATCCCGAACTGCTTCTTTCCCTTCAGCTTGTCGATGGTCAGCTCCACGGTGCCGTCCCACGGATAGTCGGTGGTTTGCGAGATGGCGATATCGCCGATGCCGTCGATGCGGGTGTTGAGGGTGTTGTCGCCGTAGAGGTTCACGTATATCACGTTCTTGCCGATGGAATAGGCATAGTCTTGTGCCTCGCAGAGGGTGCGCAGCGTGTTAGGCGGACAGCAGAAGCAGCTGATATACTCGGTGCGCTCCTTGGGCCAGCGCAGCTTGTATGGCAGGTCTGCCGAGATGCGCATGGGGTTGGTATAGAAATATTTCTTTCCGTCGAGACTGATGCCGGGCAGTATGCTGTTGTATAGGCAGTTCTCCACCACATCGGTGTATTTGGCATCTCCCGTGGCTGCAAACATGCGCCAGTTGAAGAAGAGGTTTCCGATGTTGGCGCATGTCTCGTTGTGTGCCGTGGAGTGTGGCAGCTGGTAGGGGCGGCCATAGCTCTGGTGCACTTTCTGCACGTTGTCGGGCTTATAGTCGGTGCCGTCGGGCGAAGTGCCGTCGTAGAGTGCTCCGCAGGCTCCGGTGATATACATCTTGCGTGTCACGATGTCGGTCCAGATGGCATCGAGGTTCTTCTTCAGCTGTTCTTCGCCGCTCTCCAGATAGAGGTCTGCTACACCGGCATACAGATAGTTTGCCCTCACCGAATGGCCCATGGCATTATACTGCTGGCGGAAGGGCACGCGGTCCTGGTTGTCGTCGGTGCCGTTTTCCACCTTGCCTCTTATGTCGATGAGTTTCTCTGATAGTTCCAGATATTTGGGGTCGCCGGTCTCGCGATACATCTCCGTCACCGCCATATAGTGTGACGGGCAGATGGCGTTGCGGGCGAGTTCGTCGGAGGCTCGCTTATAGAAATCATAGAGGAAGTCGGCTGCCTTCACCGCACAGTTGAAGAGCGTGTTCTTGCCCGTGGCTCTCTTGTGCATGATGCCGGCAGTGATGAGATGTCCCAGGTTGTAGGTCTCGAAGTTGAGCCGGTTGCCGAAGGCTCCGTCTTTTCCCGTTCCCACCTTTGTTCCGATGGTCTCATTCTCCTTCGCCTCCTCCTTGGCGCTCTGCTGCCTGTTCATCTCGGCTATG
>NZ_FR892583.1:4068-7612 GCF_000436015.1 Prevotella sp. CAG:592
GACTGGAGTGTGGAGGTATCCGTCGGGGCGCTGCGACTTTTGGATGAGTTCAACGAAGCGGTCGATTATCTTGCCCACTTCCGGGTCTTTGTTCACGGCATATACCGCCGTCAGTGCCTCAAGCCATTTATACATGTCGCCGTCGTGGAATGGTGGTCCGTGGCGCTTTCCCTTTTTCTCTCCGGCTGCTATGAGGAAGTTGTTCCAGCCGTGTCCCGTGTCAGACTTCCATGTCTCCCACATGCTCTGCACTGATGTGCCGCTGAACACTCCGAAGCGCTCGCCCCAGAATCCGCCGGTCCATCTCACGGCGCTGAGCGGTGTTGACGACACCACGGCGTATTTGCTCTTGCCGGTGTCGGTGATGCCGTTTTTCTGTGCTGCCGACGGCAGTACTGCCATAGACAGTGCTGCCATCAGTCCTAATCCTCTGAGAGGAATGATACTGTGTATTATCTTTTTTGCCATTTGTATTCTTGGTGTTTAACCCAAATCGGTAATTAGGACGTTTAATGTATCTTTTTTCTGACTACTTGCATGGGTTATTACAACGTTCCGCCTCTTGCCTTCACTCTCTTTGCCCACTGCTCGCGCTCCTTGGTGAGGTTGTAGCCGCGCTTGGAGAGCCAGTTGTTAATCCTGCCCTTGTATTTGCCGAATGCCTCATGCTTCTTCTTGGAGCTCTCGGCATCGATGGCAAACTCGCGGCCCTCCTTGAGCCAGGCGAGAATCTGCACCTTCTCTTCTTCCGTCAGCGTGGGTATCATGTCGCACTGCGCCGTATATGTCACGTTCACTACATTGTATGTCAGCACGTCCTTCACGGTCTCCACCTCTGCATCGGTGAGATATACCGAAAGGTCGGCGATGAATCCGAAATGACTCTTGTAGAGCTTCTGGTCTTTCAACATCTCAGCATATTCCATCTTCTCTTTCTTGGCGTCGCCGGTAAGGGTCTTTGCCACTGCCTTGATGCTGTCGCGCTCTGAATATATGTCGTTGAGCTTGAAATAGCGGTTTGCCACGATGTTGAGCACCTGCGTACCCTTCTCCGTACCGGTGATCTTCAGTGCGTCGGTCACCTTCTGCGAACGCTGCATGATTGTCTCCACATACTTAGGGTCGCGACCTGCTGAATCGAAGTCTACTGCACTGGCGGTGAGGGTGCCCCAGACCATTAGTGCGGCTGCCATGACGAATAATTTCTTCATATTTTTATATATGTGTGCTTAGTTGTTTATTTATACTGTATACTTGTTTGTCAATATAGAGCGTGTACTTGCTTTTTTGATATACAGCGTTATATATCTATATGTATTGAGTACTATATATAGTATATAATGTGTACTTATCTATATGTCCTTATCTGCCGGTTTTCTCCTTGCCGAATATTTCCTTTAGATATCTCACGTTCTCTCCATAGTTCTTCTTCACGTTGCGCACGTCGGTCACGTCGCGGCTCCTCTCCACGAAAAGCCATCCCGACCATCCCATCTTGTCGAGCGTACGCTTCACTGCCGGCATGTCTATCGCCTTGTCGTGGCGGAGCCACACTCCGTCGGTGTTGCTGGCATGAATGGCGCAGATGTTGCCGCTGCCGAGCTTCCGCAGGTCTTTGCTGATGTCGCGGCGGTGCTCCACGGCGGTCTGCAACTTATAGAATATCTTTATGCCCTTTGAACCGATTTCCCGCAGCAGACGCTTGTTGCCCTTGGCGTCGAGCGGTGTGTCAATGCCTATCACCTTGCTGCGGCGGTGTGCCATCTCGCCTGCCTCATGCAGACGCTCCACTATCTCGCGGCGCAGCGGCAGAGAGTCGGTCCAGTTGTTGCCGCATCCGCCAAGGGGCAGGAATGCCACGGTGGCATCCATCACGTCCATCGTGTTGAGACAGTCTTCCACGAGCCAGCGCCACGATTTCTTCCGGGCGAAGCTCTGACCATAGAAGCCCGACATTGCCACTGCTCCCACCTCTATGCCGAGACTGTCGGCGGTGTGGCGGAATTTCCTTGCCATCTCCGGCTGGCGCATCTTGTTATCGAAGGAGTCGCGCTTGCCGAGTCCACCCATGTCCATCTCCAGTCCGTCGCAGCCCAGCTCTTTGGCGAGCTTGAACTCTCCGAGCTTCTGGCGCTTCAGCACCATCCAGTCGCACACTCCCACCCGATAGCGGTTTTGTGCCATAGCCACATCGGGCAGCATCATCGAAAGCAACACGATGATAAGGGACAAATATTTCTTTATATCTCTCTTTTGCAACATACGGTTATTTTTTAGTTGACGAGTTAACGAGTGGACAAGTTGACGAGCCGACAAGGATGTCATCTGACCACCGGCAATTTGCCCACCGTATCATATAGACGGACAAAGGGGGAATTTGTAACTTGGTGATGGGATTATTTCCTGTTTCCACAATTATGAAGTATATTTGCAACGCATACTCTCACAATCGGTTTTGAGGCTGCTTGGGGATTAATCCCAATCGGTCATCGGCTGTTTGGAACTTAACATCTACACTCTATGCTTACATCGCTGATTCTCGGAATATTCACCTTCGTGCAGCTCAACTGCGAAAATCTCTTCGACTGCACACACGACTCGCTAAAGCAGGACACGGAATACCTGAGCGACAGTCCGCGCCACTGGAACTCCAACAGATACTGGAAGAAACTGAGTAACATATCGAAGGAAATTCTGGCTTGTGGACACAAGGACGAAAGGGGCACTGACCTGATTCCCGACCTCGTAGCGCTATGCGAGGTTGAGAACGACTCCGTGTTGCACTATCTCACGAAACGCGGTCTGCTGAGAAACGCGAAATATGAATATGTGATGACAGATTCGCCCGACCAGCGTGGCATCGACGTGGCGCTGCTGTATTCACCGATGTCGTTCCGGCTGATTGACTCTTATCCGTTGAGGGTGACGCCACTGAAGGGGATGCGGCCTACGCGCGACATACTGTATGCCACGGGCGAAGTGGCGAGCGGTGACACCATCCATGTGTTCGTGCTCCATGCGCCGAGCCGCTTCTCGGGCAAAAGCAAGACAACACCATACAGGATGCAGGTGATGCAGCGGCTGATGGCATCGGTGGACTCCATACGCAGCATACACCCCGACCCGATGATTATCGTGTCGGGTGATTTCAATGATGAGTCGAAGGACAAGTCGATACGCTTTCTTGAGGCCGGCAGACTGTCGGAGGTGTCAGCTGGCGTCAAGGGGAGCCACGGGGCTAAGGGCACGTATAAATATCAGGGCATGTGGCAGAGCATCGACCACATCCTCGTGAGCCACAGGATGAGGGAAAGGCTCAAGGGATGCTTCGTCAACGACCTGCCGTTTCTGATGGAGAGCGACGAGAAGTTTGGCGGGATGAAACCTTTCAGGACCTACAACGGATACAGATACGCCAACGGATTCAGCGACCATCTGCCACTGGTGGCGCAGTTTGAACTTGAGGAATAATGCCCATGGCTGGTTTCTATGTATTGAATATCAGCCCCTCTCGGTCTCAAACCCATCCTAACCTTCCCAAAGG
>NZ_FR892584.1:0-518 GCF_000436015.1 Prevotella sp. CAG:592
GCATTTTTCCAGTCAAGAACATCCCAAGGCTCGTTGTCGTCGCGTTCGGAGCGCGACTCGAATTCCTTCACATCGCCGTAAGTTATCTGTTCGCGAGGCACGACAATCACAGCATCCATCTGGGCAAGCGTTTGTATGATGGTCTGCAATGGTTCCGACTCGAAAGGCAACTGTTCTGTCTGATAGTGCATAAGCGTCTTGCGTTTTTTCTTGTCTGGCTGTTCTTTGTCTTCCTTTGCCTTGTCGTATATCGAACTTATAGGAGTGCCAAAGAACAGAGAGCGTATACTGTCAAAACGCTTGTCCTTTTCAAACTCCTTGGAGTGTTTGTCGTTCACGCTTACTACATACATCGGACCATTGTAAGGCATTAACGAGAAGTTCACCCCCAAGCCGGCTATCGTATAACTTGTGTTGGTATTGGTGGCATATTTGAACCCTTCGTGCAGAGGAATAGAAACCGTGTCTAACGCTTTTCTTATCTTCGACTCGTCCATAGGCAAGAGTAATCCGATCTG
>NZ_FR892585.1:0-2140 GCF_000436015.1 Prevotella sp. CAG:592
TCCCTTGGGGAAGGTTAGGATGGGTCTGCGGTTATGATGGGTCTGCGGCCAGGTGTGGCTGACACCAGACCTATGCATCGTTCTGCATCCTTATTCTCCATTCCTGCGGAAATAGGTTGTTGGTGCGGTTGCCCAGGTTTTTCACGAATCCCAGGTTCAGCCCCTGATACCCCACAGCCACGAATCCGCGCGGTGTGTCAGGCGGTAACTGTATCGGTTCGCGTCTGAGATAGGCAATCGCCGTGGCGCGGTCGAGCTCCGCCGTGGCGAAGGCTTCCGGGTTGAATGCCGTTGAGAGGGCGAGACCTTCGGCTGGTATGATGTCCTTGCCCTTCGGCTCTCCCAGTTCGATGCCGGCATGCATCGCGCGCAGCTTCTCCAGTGCGGTGTCATACACGTTGCGCCACTGTTTCCTCACCGCCACGAAGCGCTGTCCGAGCGTGGTGATGCTGAAGTCCTCGTTGCCCTTTATCCATCCGCTCATCTCCTTAGCCCCCTTCACGGCCTGTTCTGCCGATGCCTTTCCGCGCCGTTTCTGCTTCTTGTCCTTTTTCGTTGCCGAGGAGTCGAGCATACTGATTGTGGTCTGCTGCGAGGCATCGCTTCCCGTCTGTCGCAGAGCCGCCATATACAGACCTTCTGATCGGGTCTCGCCCGGAATGAAATGCCTCTCGGAGAGCTTTTCCATCTGCCATTCAGAGCAGATGAAGTCCACGTTCTCCTCATCCTCCTGCCTGTTGTATGTGCAGGTGGAGTATACGAGCAGTCCGCCGTCTCTCAGACACGGCATGATGTCGGTGATAATCTCCCGTTGCAGTGCGGCGCATTTCTTCACGTTAGCCACCGACCATTCCCTTATCGCCCCCTCGTCTTTGCGGAACATCCCTTCGCCGGAGCAGGGCACGTCGGCGAGTATCACGTCAAACTGCAGTCTGCTGCGCTGGTAGTCGATGGCATAGTTGTTGGTCACTATCACGTCGGGGTGTCCGAACTTCTGTATGTTCTCCATCAGGATGTTTGCCCTGGGGCGCATCGGCTCGTTGGTCATCAGCAGACTTCCCTCGGGCAGCACACTGCGCATGGCGGTGGACTTCCCTCCCGGTGCGGCACACAGGTCGAGCACCATCAGCGGACGGTCGGCGGGTGCGTGGTCGCGTATCACCTGGGTGATATACATCGAGGCAGCCTCCTGCACGTAGTATGCTCCGGCGTGTAGCAGGGGGTCGAGAGTGAACATCGGCCTCTCCTTGAGATAGCGTCCCTCCCGACACCATTCCACGGGCTCGTCTTCCTCTGCCGGCAGTGCCATGCTGTCGGAGCGGAATTTCATCGGGTTCAGTCTCACGCTCACCGGCGGTTCCTCACCCATGGCTTCAGCGAAACGCGTCCACCGCTGCTCTCCCATGATTTCCCGGGTGTATGTGGAGAACTCCTCTGGTAGTGTTGTCTTCGGCGTGGTGGTCATCGTGTGGTGTTATGTTTTTTTTGTTATGATTCCTATTTGTTTATATCCGTGTCCTGCTGCCGCTGGAGTCATGGGGTGCTTACCCCCAAATCGTTCATTAGGCCGTTTATAGTATTTTTATATATACTGCTTGCAGTCTTTTGTTTTTTATAAGCGTCTTTTGTCTGTTTTTAATTCGCAATAGCTCGCTATTACAAACAAAATCCACTCTTCTAAAAACTCAAAATCCAAGCAAGCCATAATGACCGATTGGGGTTTACAGTCATATTGCCGATGCCATAGGCAAGGCTTTCCTCCTCGGCAGTGCTCCGATTATTCGCTTGGCGTCGGTTGTTGAGGCTTCGCAAAATGACAGCAGGGATTTCTAAGAATTTACAAATATAGTGTTTTTCTCCTTCATATCGCCCGTTCGGCGGAAAGAAAATAATATTTGAATCCGTTTTTAACAAATATTCAAGCCCTGATGACCGATTGGGGATAAAGCGTCAGATAATTGATAAAAACAAAAACAGTGAAGAATCATCATATTAGAGCTCTATTTTTTGATACAGGTATCTCATCTTACACCATAAAAGTAATCGTTGTTGCATTTCAATTCCATGAAGGTACGCCCTCAAAATGTTTGCTTCCATCGCTAAGGATACAGCGTTTCAATCCACGCACCCACATAGGGTG
>NZ_FR892586.1:0-10030 GCF_000436015.1 Prevotella sp. CAG:592
CTATAGTTTTCGGACAGCCTCCCCCGACATACATGAATGAATAAATACGGCAATCCCCGGCATTCTATGCAGACCACACGGTCTGTGAAGAATGTCGGGGATTGCCATATTGTTTGTTGTCCTGCAGACAGGAAGTCGGTCGTGATTATTCCATTATAGTCCCACACCCTTGATAACCTTGTCGGCAGCACCGGCTTTCGTCTTCACATAGGCACCGGCCAGATCAGACGAAATGCTGAGATATTCGGCGTCAGAGTCGAAGCGGTCCATGATTCTCTCAAAGTCCTCGTAGCTGTTTATCTCCATTCCGCCCTGTGTGGCGAGCAGTTCCTGAGCCTCCTGGAAACGCTTGTTGTTGGGGCCGAATATCACCGGCACGTTCCATACGGCAGCCTCCAGCACATTGTGGATGCCCACTCCGAATCCGCCACCCACATAGGTGACCTTGGCACAAGAGTATATGCTCGACAGGAGTCCGAAGCAGTCAATTATCAGGCAGTCAGCCTTGGCTGCCTCTTCGGGAGTGGTTTGGGTGTAGCGCACGGCGGTGCGGTTGAGCTTCGAGAGTATCTGCTGCAGATGGTCTTCGCCTATCACATGAGGGGCGATGACGATGCGCCAGTCCTTGTGATCGTTGAAATAGCGGATGAAGATATCCTCGTCTGGCGGCCAGCTGCTGCCGGCTACGAACACCTTGTAGCCTTTGGCGAAGGCATCCACGATAGGCATCTGCTTCTGGCTTGCGCTCTGCTTTATCTCCAGCACGCGGTCGAAGCGCGTGTCGCCTGTAATCTCCACATTCGTTATGCCGAGTGTGGCGAGCAGTTCACGGCTCTTCTCGTTCTGCACGAAGAACCGGGTGATGCAGTTCAGCACGCGGCGATAGCTGTTGCCATACCAGCGGAAGAACACCTGCTGCGGGCGGAAGATGCTGCTCACGCTGTATACGGGGATGTCGTGTTTCTTCATGTATGTCATGTAGTTCCACCAGAACTCATACTTGATGAAGAACGCCATCTCCGGGTGTATTATCTTGAAGAAGCGTCTGACGTTGAGCGGAGTGTCGAGCGGCAGGTAGCAGACGATGTCGGCCCCCTCGTAGTTCTTCCTCACTTCGTATCCAGAAGGGGAGAAGAATGTGAGGAGAATCTTGTATTCGGGATGGCTCTTGCGCAGACGCTCCATTATGGGGCGTCCCTGCTCAAACTCTCCGAGCGATGCTGCATGGAACCACAGGTATTTCGCATTCGGGTCTGTCTTCTGCCTCAGTATGTCGAAAGTTTCTCTTTCCCCTCGCCACATCTTGCGTATCTTGCTGTTCCAACGGCTGGCTATCGCCACACCAAGAAGGTATATATATATAATGATGTTGTACACGCCTGCTTCTTTGTTGCTTTTAGTTCTTTATTCCAGTTTCTCTCTCTGCCCTTGTGGCTCTCCCTCGGTGGAAGGGAGAGCGGGCATATAGAATGCGGTTTGTTATTTCAGCACTTCAATGGCTTTTCTGAGTCTCTTCAGTGTCTCCTCCTTGCCGAGGAAGGCAGTGATGTCGAACATGCCGGGACCCTTGCCGATGCCGACGAGAGCCAGACGGAAGGCGTTCATCACGTCGCCGAGCTTGTAACCCTTGCTCTCCACCCATGCGAGAACCACTTTCTCCTGGTTTTCGAGAGAGAAGTCGTCGATGCCTTCTATCACGTCGGCAAGTTCGCCCATTACCACGGCAGAGTCAGCCTTCCAGCGCTTGCGTACCGTCTTCTCGTCGTATTCCGTAGGAGCGATGAAGAAGAATGAGCAGAGAGGCCACAGTTCCTTTACGAAGCTTACGCGGTCTTTCATCATCGACACCACCTTGGTGATGCGCTCCATCGACTCGTCCACGCCGTTGCCGGCAACGATCGGGGCGAAGAGTTCTGCAATCTCTTCGTTGCTCTTGCACAGGATATATTCATGGTTGAACCAGATGCCCTTCTGATAGTCGAAGCGTGCTCCCGCCTTGCTGCATTTCGTGATGTCGAACTGCTCCACGAGTTCCTGCAGAGAGAACAGCTCCTGCTCTGTGCCTGGGTTCCATCCAAGCAGGGCAAGGAAGTTTATTACTGCCTCCGGGAAATATCCGCTCTCACGGAAACCATTGCTCACGTCGCCGGTCTTGGGGTCGTGCCATTCCAACGGGAACACAGGGAATCCGAGGCGGTCGCCATCGCGCTTGCTCAGTTTTCCCTTGCCGTCTGGTTTCAGCAGCAGAGGCAGGTGGGCGAAGCGTGGCATTGTGTCTTCCCATCCGAACGCACGGTACAGTAGGACGTGGAGTGGGGCGCTTGGCAACCATTCCTCGCCGCGTATCACATGGCTTATCTCCATCAGATGGTCGTCAACGATGTTGGCGAGATGATAGGTAGGCAGCTCGTCGGCACTCTTGTAGAGCACCTTGTCGTCGAGGATGTCGCTCTTTATCACCACGTCGCCGCGGATCATGTCGTTGACATGGATCTCCTCTCCCGGCTGGATGAGGAAACGCACTACATACTGCTTGCCGTCGGCGATGAGGGCTTCAACCTCCTCCTTTGGCATGGCAAGCGAGTTGCGCATCTGCATGCGGGTGTGTGCATCATACTGGAAGTTCTTTATCTCTGCACGTTTGGCGTCGAGCTCCTCAGGAGTGTCGAAGGCGATGTATGCCTTGCCGGCATCCAGCAGCTGGTCTACGTACTTCTTGTAGATGTCGCGGCGCTCGCTCTGACGGTAAGGACCATAGTTTCCGCCGAAGCTCACTCCCTCGTCGAACTTGATGCCGAGCCACTTGAACGACTCGATGATGTATTCTTCAGCACCGGGTACGAAACGATTGGAGTCGGTATCCTCGATACGGAACACGAGATCGCCGCCGTGCTGCTTGGCGAAGAGATAGTTGTATAATGCTGTGCGCACGCCGCCGATGTGTAAGGCGCCCGTGGGACTTGGTGCGAAACGCACCCTAACTTTTCTTTCTGACATTGCTATGTGTATATGTGAATTTATTGATTTTATTACCTCGTAATGCCACATTTGGGCAAGAGATATATGCTAAACCGTGCAAAAATACAACTTTTTTATCAATTGTTGTATTATTTTTTGTATTTTCGCAGTTGAAACGTGCCTTATATATATAATAGGTACTTTTCGGAGGCTAAAACCGAGATAATACACTGTAATTAATGCTGGCGCCAGCTACACTGGTTTGTCGTTGCGCCGGACTTATAAAAGAATGAGAATATGAATAAGTACGACATGTCTGAACGCAACCAATGGAAGAAGATCCTCAGCCGTATGGCGCTGGTCCTGATTTCCGTGGTCATCATCGTATTGTTTATTCCGCGCAACAGCGGACCGCAGTTCCGCTACGACGTGGGAAAGCCGTGGATGTATGGTTCGCTGATTGCCAAGTTCGACTTCCCGATATACAAGACCGACGAGGCGATAAAGCAGGAGCGCGACAGCTTGTTGCGCAACTTCGAACCTTACTTCAACTTTAAGGAGAATATGGAGAGCGCCCAGATGACGCGCTTCTTCGAAGACTTCACCGGCGGACTGCCTGGTATGCCGGCTACCTACACCAACATCGTGGCAGACAAGCTGCACCAGCTGTACAAGTCTGGAATCATGGGGGCGACGGAATTTTCGTCGATAGCCCAGGATACCACCAAGATGATAAGGGTCATTGACGGCAAGACTGCTTACAGCGTGCGCATATCCAGAGTGTTGTCAACAATGACCGCCTATGAGCAGATATACCTTGACGAGAGACTCGCACCCTACCGTGCGCAGCTGCAGCGTTGCAATCTCAACGAATACATAGAGCCGAACCTGATATACGACAAGGAGAGGAGCGAGGCAGAGAAGAACGATCTGCTCGGGCAGATACCGCTGGCAAGCGGTATGGTGCTCGCCGGACAGAAAATCGTGGACAGGGGAGAAATCGTTGACGACTACACCTTCCGTGTGCTCAGTTCATTTGAAAAGGAGACCCAGCGCCGTAGCGCCAGCACAACCGCCGTGCCTTCTACCATTGCCGGACAGGTGATATTCGTTTCGCTCTTCATAATCCTCTTCACCATGTATCTCGGCATGTTCCGCCGCGACTATTTCAGCAAGCCGCGCAGCATAGCCATGCTCTATGCGATGATCACCGTCTTTCCTATCCTCGTGTCGCTGATGATAGAACACAATGTGTTCAGCGTCTACATACTGCCTTTTGCCATGGCGCCCATATTCATCCGTGTGTTCATGGACTCGCGTACGGCATTCCTTACACACATCGTGATGGTGATGTTGTGTGCGGCGGCGGTGAAATATCAGTATGAGTTCATTATCGTGCAGCTCGTGGCGGGACTCGTGGCGATATACTCGCTGAGGGAACTATCGCAGCGAGGGCAGCTCTTTAAGACGGCGCTCTTCGTGACGTTGGCGAGCTGCGCCATCTACTTTGCCCTGCAGCTGATGACAGACAATACGTTCACTACCATTGACAACAGCATGTATAAGTATTTCGTGATAAACGGTATAATGCTGCTCTTCGTGTATCCTCTCATGCTCATCATCGAGAAGACGTTCGGATTCATATCCAACGTTACGCTCATCGAGCTGTCGAATACCAGCAAGGACCTGCTGCGCCGCTTGAGCGAGGTGGCGCCGGGAACGTTCCAGCATTCTATAATGGTTAGCAACCTTGCCTCTGCCATCGCCGAGAAGATCGGGGCAAAAGCGCAGCTGGTGCGTACAGGAGCCTTGTATCATGACATCGGCAAGATGCAGAATCCGGCATTTTTCACTGAGAACCAGAATGGCGTGAACCCTCTCGACAACATGTCGAGGATTGATGCCGCACATATCGTGATAAACCATGTGACAGACGGACTGAAACTGGCGGAGAAGTATAATCTGCCGGGAGTGATAAAGGACTTCATCAGCACTCACCATGGTGCGGGAATGACGAAGTATTTCTATGTGTCGTATCGCAACGAGCATCCGGATGAGCCTATAGACGATTCGCTCTTCACCTATCCCGGCCCTAATCCGTTCACCCGCGAACAAGCTATCCTGATGATGGCAGACAGCGTTGAGGCTGCCGCACGCTCGCTTCCGGAATATACGGAATTCAGCATCAGCAATATCGTGAACAAGATTGTGGACGGACAACTGAAGGAGGGATACTTTGAGTATTGCCCGATCACATTCCACGACATCGCGATGGCCAAGCAGGTGTTGATAGAAAGACTCAAGTCCATTTATCATACGAGAGTGAGCTATCCTGAACTGAAGAAGCCGGCTCTGAAGAGAGACGACGAGGAATAGGCAAGTGGGGATAACATACACATTTGGGGATAAATATGGAAGGTTTGTGCTATAATTCTTGCACAAACCTTTTGTTTTGCGCAAAACATAGGCGTTTTGTGGTTAAGCAATGTTAAACAAACAACTCTTTATACGGAAATAAAGGACAAATAAGATACCTTTGCAACCAATTTGTTTTAAAAAGTATTTTAGGTAAAGATGATTAATTTAAAAAATGTTTGCTTGGCAGCCCTGTTGTCGGCATCCGCAGTAACCGCCACTGCTGGCGGTCTGCTCACTAACACCAACCAGAACATTGCTTTCAACCGTATGATGAGCCGTGAGGCATCTATCGGCATTGACGGAGTGTATTACAACCCTGCCGGTGTGGCATTTATGAAAGACGGCCATCACCTCAGCATCAATCTGCAGACTGCATGGCAGACACGTACTATCGAGAACGACTACGCTCTCTTCAACTACAACGTAAAGAATCCTACTACGCCAAGGAAATTCGAGGGTAAGGCTTTTGCCCCTGTAATTCCTTCGTTCCAGTATGCATACAACAAGAACAGATGGTCGTTCCAGGCCAACTTCGACCTTGCCGGAGGAGGTGGAAAATGTAAGTTCGACAACGGACTCGGTTCTTTCGAGAAGGTTGTGGCAAACATCGGTTTCCTCGGCAACTCCCTCGCTCCATATCTTAACGGCATATTGCCGGTAAATCCAAATATCGCAAACCCTGCAACGGGAACGATGGGAGGATATGGATATACCTACGACAGCTTCATGCGCGGTCGTCAGTATTACTATGGACTTTCTGTCGGCGCTGCCTACAGAATCAACGACCACCTGTCTGTATTCGGAGGCGTGAGAGGAATCTACGCCACATGTAACTACTACGGATATGTGAAGAACATCGCTTTCGTGGGTAACAACGGTGCCAAACTGCCACTCTCTACTATGGTGGACAGAAACGATCCGGAGAGTTCAGACATTGAGCTGAACACCGACCAGACTGGTTATGGCTTCACTCCAATCATCGGTATCGACTACAAGACCGGCCGTTGGAACTTCTCTGCAAAGTATGAGTTCAAGACCCATCTGTGTCTTGTAAACCAGGGTACCGTCATCACTCCTGTGAAGAAGCTGAACGCTATCGGTGATAACCTTGCTGCCGCCGGTGTTCCGGTACAGGTGCTCCAGGGCATCAGTCCGGCAATCCAGCAGGCAAAGGAGAACATCAACGAGCTTATTGCTGAGTATGACCCGGAGCAGAACCACAAGGATGCCGGTGACATTCCTGCATTGCTCACCCTCGGAGTGGGCTATAGTCCTATCGATGCTCTCCGCATCAATGTGGGCTTCCACTGGTTTGACGACAAGGAGGCAACCTCTGGCTACAATTGGATCAAGGCTGACGGAACGAAGGAGCGTGTAGACCGTCACAAGAATCTCAAACGCGGTACACTGGAGTATAATGCCGGTGCTGAGTATGATGTTAACAAGATGCTCACCGTGAGTGCAGGATGGCAGAGCACAAACTATGGTCTGTCGGATGCCTCAATGGACGACAAGTCGTTTGTGGTAAGTTCAAACTCTGTCGGTTTCGGTGCGAAAGTGAACCTGACAAGCAAGATGTCACTCTCCGTAGCTTATTTCCATACCTTCTACAAGCACAAGAAGACTTCGGAGCAGGTGTCAGACAAGCTGACTTATACAGCAGACTACACTCGTAACAATGATGTGCTTGGTGTTGGTCTTGACATAGATTTCTGATAAGAAACTACTCTTTGAAATAACACACATAAATGATGAATCCCCAGTTGTCTCGTAGTGAGAGGACTGGGGATTATTGATAGCACGCTTGCCTTTAGGTGTGTTTGTAATAGTAATAAAGGCAATTTATTTTTCTTGATTTGTTATTCTGTATTGAAAAATGTCTTATCTTTGCATAAGATAGGCTGCACCTCAGCAATTGAAGCAAGCTTCATTGCACTCGGTTTGCACTATCTTTGCATAAGATAAGCTGCGGCTCGGCATAAGAAATAAATGTATTTATTTCATTCTGCTCTTGCCTTGCATTATCTTTGCATAAGATTGGCTGCACTTGGCAATTTGAAAGTAAATTTTCATTGCTCTCGTTTGCACAATCTTTGCATTGATTAATTAATTGGAACTTAAAATGATTCGTTGCAATGTCAAAAGAAGAACTTAGGTCATACAGATTGAATTCAGCAGAGGAACCGACGGATGAGATGCTGGAAGCCATAATGCTTGAAGTTCAGAAATCGGCATGCCTGTCAACACTCAAGGCCAAGGCAGAACTTGATAAGAGATTTAATGCTGCCAAAGCTGAGATTGCTAGGCGCAAAGCGACACATAGAATGGGATTATGAGTAAATTGACAAGACCTGTATTATGTGTTGTTGCCGGTCCGAATGGTTCCGGTAAAACATCTACAACCATACAACTGCTGTCGAATGAATGGACTGAAAGTTGTTTGTATATAAATCCCGACAATATAGCTCAAGAGCAGTTTGGGGATTGGAATTCATCTGAAGCGGTTTTAAAGGCAGCTCGTTATTCTACAGAGTTGCGTTACAAATGTCTTGATGGTAGGCAGGATTTCGTTTTTGAAACAGTATTCTCGTCTGATGAGAAGCTTGAATTCTTGAAAAAAGCTCATAGGATGGGGTTCTTCATTCGTTTTTTCTTTGTATGTACTGCTACTCCAGAAATTAATGTAGCAAGAATAACGAAAAGGTTCCTTGAAGGGGGACACGAGGTTCCAATATCTAAAATTATCTCACGCTATTATAAGTCTTTGGTTAATGCCAGCGAGGCAATAAGTTTTGTGGACCGTGCATACATCTATGATAATTCGATAGAGAACCATTTACCGCGTTTGCTTTACAGAACAGTTGATGGAAAGGTCTTCAAACAGTATATTGACGACGTCCCGGAATGGGCAAAACAATTGGTCTTATAAGAAATAGAATAATCCCCGGTTGTCTCGTGTGAGAGAGCCGGGGATTGGTGCTTATTTGTCGGAAGTCGGATGACTGTCAGCTCGGGTCCACGTCGTAGTAAATCTGCAGGGAGGAGTATCGCTTGTCCTGTTCCATCTGTCGCTCGGCGAGCAACAGACACTGGCGCACCCTCTTCATGTCGATACCCGGTTCGAGCTTCAGCATTATCTTGCGGATGAAGAATGTGCGCACCTTCGATACCGCAGGCTTGTCAGGACCGAGCACCCTTGCTCCAAGCCATTGTCTCAGTCTGCCGCCCATCTCTATCGCTGCCGTGTTCACGCGGTCATCGTCTTTGTGCTTCAGGTAGACATATATGAGCCGATAGAAGGGAGGGTAGTGGAACAGTCGTCTCTCTGCCATCAGCTGTGAATAGAATGCCCGCCAGTTGTTTGTCACCACTTGTTCTATGATGGGCTGCTCCACGTCTTTCGTCTGCAGTATCACCAGTCCGCGGTCGCCTTTCCTTCCTGCTCTTCCCGCCACCTGCGACATCATGGTGAAGGCGTGTTCGTATGCCCTGAAGTCGGGCACGTTGAGCATGGAGTCGGCATTCAGTATTCCCACCACACGTACGTGGTCGAAGTCGAGTCCCTTGCTCACCATCTGCGTTCCGATGAGAATCTTCGTACGCCCGGCAGAGAAGTCATTTATTATCCTCTCGTATGCGTTGCGGGAACGGGTAGTGTCGAGGTCCATCCTGGCAACGGGCACGTTGGGGAACAGTTCCATTATCTTCTCCTCAATCTTCTCCGTTCCATACCCATAGGGCCTCAGGTCCTCCCCCTCGCAGTTCGGACATTTCTTTGGCACGCTGTAGGTGAAACCGCAGTAGTGACATGTCAGCATGTTCATGTTCTTGTGGAAAGTGAGCGACACATCGCAGTTTTCGCATTTCGGCACCCATCCGCAGGTGCGGCATTCCACCATCGGCGCAAAACCGCGCCTGTTCTGGAACAGTATCACCTGCTCCCCGTTATCCAATGCCTTTTTCATCGTCTCGAGCAGCAGCGGTGATATCGGACCGTACATCATCTTGCGGCGTTGCATGTCCTTCACGTCCACTACCTTTATCTCCGGCATCTCGATGCCCTTGTATCTCTCGTCGAGTTCCACAAGACCGTATTTGCCTGTCTCGGCGTTATGCCAGCTCTCTGCCGATGGTGTGGCGGAGCCCAACAGCGTTTTCGCTCCATGCTGGTGAGCGAGCATTATCGCCACGCTGCGGGCATGGTAGCGCGGTGCAGGGTCCTGCTGTTTGAAAGACGTTTCATGTTCCTCGTCGATTATCACGAGACCGAGTTTGGAGAACGGCAGCAACACGGCGGAGCGTGCTCCCAGTATCACATCGTAAGGTGAGTCGGAGAGTTGCTTTTTCCATATCTCCACCCTCTCGGCATCACTGTATTTGGAATGGTAGATACCGAGTCTGTCGCCAAACACCTTCTGAAGCCTTTGCCTTATCTGTACCGTCAGGGCGATTTCCGGCAGGAGATAGAGCACCTGCTCGTGGCGCTCCAGTGCCTGTTTGATGAGATGGATGTATATCTCCGTCTTGCCGCTCGACGTCACGCCGCGCAGCAGCACCACGTTCTTTTTCAGGAACTGGAACAGTATGTTGTTGTATGCTTCCTGCTGTGCTGCCGACAGTCGCTTCACGTTGTCGAGCTGAGGCACTCCGCCAC
>NZ_FR892586.1:10054-14910 GCF_000436015.1 Prevotella sp. CAG:592
TTCAGACGTCCCACCTCCTTCTCGTAGGTCACGAGCATCTTCTTGTCCAGCAGTTGCTTCATGACTCCGGCTGTGGCATGCGATTCGTTTATCAGTTCATCTTTCGTCACCTCCACCACCGGTTCGTCGGTGCAGTCGCCCACAATGGTGTCCCAGTGGGAGAGTGTCAGATATGTGTTGAATGTCTTGAGTTGTGCCAGTGCTCTCTTCAGCATGCCGAAAGCGATGTGCAGCGCCTGCTCGTGGCGCAGGTTCTCAGGCAGTGTGACGTAGGTCTCCGTCTTCGGTCTGAACCCGTCCTCTGCCTTCAGTCCGGCAGGCAATGCGGCGTTGAAGACCTCGCCGATGGGAGATATGTAATAATCTGCAATCCAGTTCCACATCCGCAGCTGGTCTTCGGTCACGATAGGCGTCGTGTCGAGCACCCTCGTGATGTCCTTTACCTTGAATTCCGGCTCCTTGTCGTGGATGCGCACCGCCAGTCCCACCATCATCTTCTGCTTGCCGAACGGCACGATAACCCTTACGCCGCTCTTCACCGCCTCTGTCAACGGCTCCGGAATGGAGTAGGTGAAGAGACTGTTGAGGGGCAGAGGCAATATGATGTCAACGTATGTCGTCGGTCTTTCTGTCATAGGATGATATGTGGTTGTGATGCTCTTGGATTGTGGGGATGTCGTTTTCAGTCTTGTTCCTCAAGATACCACTTTGAATATTCCACGTAGTGTTGTGCGAAGCTCTCCGCCTGGTTCGGTCTTGTCTTCTTGATGAACTTTGCCGGTACGCCACCCCAGATTTCATGTTCGCCGATTTTAGTGCCTCCCAGAACGAGTGCTCCGGCGGCAACTACTGCTCCTTCGCCCACTTCAGCGTTGTCGAGCACCGTCGCCCCCATGCCTATCAGGGCACCTCGGCGCACTGTGCATGCATGTACTGTGGCATTGTGACCTATTGACACATCGTCCTCGATTATCGTAGGTCCTGTCTGGTTGGTCACATGTACGCAGGCTCCGTCCTGCACATTCACTCTGTTGCCGATTGTAATGGGAGCCACATCGCCGCGCACCACGGCATTGAACCATATTGAGCATTCGTCGCCCATCGTCACTTCGCCGACAATTGCGGCGTTCTCACTGAAATAGCAGTCCTTGCCCCATTTGGGAGTGAGACCCTTTATTGATTTTATAAGTGCCATTGATTTTTCTTGTTATGTATATTATTAATCTTCTGCAAATGTACTTCTTTTTTTTGTCATTCAGCAGTTGCAGGATAATTATTCTTTGTCAAGAGCAAAGCTATGGTCATTGAGGCGATAAACGATATAACCTTCGGCAGAGATACTTGTTTGCGATTTGGGTTAAATGAATTGCCCCAAAATACGAAGACAAAAATATATGCCAAAAATCCCCCACGGCGTGGGGAACAGAACCCTCTAATGTGGGGTTTCATTCCCCACGCCGTGGGGGAAAATTTTAGGCATGTTTCTTTGTGAGATTGTTCGTAAGATGTACGAACTGTTTCTTTTCCTGATGCCTGATACGGGTTACCCAAATCGGTCATTAGACCGTTTTGTGTTGTATTTTATAACAGCTTGCCGTTTTGTGTGATATTTTATAAGAAGTTTCCTTTGACTGCTGATAACTCTGTCAAGTTATTGTCAGAGACTGGCGGAAATCATTTTCTCTTGAACATCACATGCAGTGAATGCTGCTTCTGAGGAATGGAGTATTTGGTAAGCACGCCAGGTCCGCAGCTGCTGTTTCCCAGTCCCATCATTGCCGCGTCGATATTGAGAAAGACGTTGTTTTCAGTATGCAGGTCGCAGTCGTGGGCTACGGTAGACAGCTGATGCTCCGAATAGGGCAGGGCAGAGAAGGCAAACGGAGTGGCGTTGGCTGTCGTCACGGTGTAGCCTCTGCCCCTGGCATCGGTGAGAGATAGCGTGACGGTCTGCTCATGGTTGCCGCTCGACTGTGGCTGCGGATAGTGTACGTATTCCTGGTCCACGCTGCTTGTCCATCTGCCGATGCTCGTAGCTTCGAGGCGGTCCACATAGCTGTCCTGCAATCCCTGTCCATACCATGACAAGCGGGTCATATCCTTGTCCATCAAGAACGTGTTGCCGATGCATGGCAGTGGCGGCAACTGTCCCTCAGGAGTATACGTGGCGCTGAAATCCACAGATCCGTCAGCATCCATGGTGTATACATAGTCTGTGGTTATCTTGCCATTGGCATAGCGGCATTCCTGTGTTGTGGTCACAGTAACCGTTCCGTCGGCATTGCGTTTGGCGTCGAGAGGCTTCACAGTGGCAGTCTCAGGAGAGTCAAGCCTGTTGTTCTTCCAGTCTTTGGCTATCCAGTTGCCGAATCCCTTGTCGTTGTCGAGAGGAGCGCGGAAGAAGTGGGGCTTCACGATATCAAACCACTCCATTGCCTCTTTCATGTCAGCCTCTCTGCCGGTTTTCAGCGACATGGGACTGAAGGCTGTGGCGAGGCGGTCGTTGATGGCAAACTGCTCGTGTTTCACTTCGAAGCCTGCCTTTGCCCACTTGGTGTCGCTTTTCAGTTGGATGCTGACATTGAGCCGCACATCGGCAGCAGGGTCGAACTTGACGGAAGGTACTGTCAGATCCTTTATCTCACCTTTCTTTATCACTTTTCCGTTCTCCGTGATGTTGAATGCGATACGGTAATTGTCCATCTCCACCATATTGTCGAGCATCACGACATGCAGCCTGTTGCCCGTGAGCTGGACATCCATCGGCGCATACACCTGTTTCACCTCATTATATTTGGGAGTAAGCTTGCGGTCAGACGATACTATGCCCTTCACGCAGAAAGCCTTCAGATTGGGCACATCGCCGAAGTCACCGCCGTATGCCACCATCGTCTTTCCGTCGTCGCGTTTCTTGAATATCCCTTCGTCTGCCCATTCCCAGATGAAGCCGCCGAGCATCCGCTTGTGACTGTATATCTCGTCCCAATACTCCTTGAAGTTTCCGAGGGCATTTCCCATGGCGTGGGCATATTCGCTGGTGAGCACCGGACGGTTGTCGTTGGTCTTCCGGGCGATGCTCAGCAGACGTTCCCATCGTGCGTTCTCAGGGCGCTCCATATTGTTGTCCTTCACTCCAGGGTTGAGATATTCTTCCTGCACACGAGGATAGAAGCGGCTAATCACGTCGACATACTCCGGGTCCTTGTTGTCTGCGCCCTGTGCTCCCTCGTAGTGTACGGGGCGTGTGGTGTCGTATTCATGAATCCATGCCGCTGTCATGGCAAAGTTGGGACCCCATCCCGACTCGTTGCCAAGCGACCAGAACACCACCGACGGATGGTTTCTGTCTCTCATCACCATCCGCTGCGTGCGGTCGATGAATGCCGCTGCCCATGTGGGGTCAGAGGCGAGAGTGCCCCGAAGTCCGTGTTCCTCTATGTCGGTTTCGTCCATCACATACATGCCGTATTCGTCGCAAAGCTCATACCACCGTTCGGTGTTGGGATAATGGCAGGTGCGCACGGCGTTGATGTTGCATTGCTTCATCAGTCTGATGTCCTCCACCATGCGTTCCTCCGTCATTACGTGTCCCGTTTCAGGGTCCATCTCATGGCGGTTCACTCCGCGCAGCCTCACCTGCTTTCCGTTCACGAGCATCATACCGTCTTTTATCTCCACCTTGCGGAATCCCACCTTCGTCTCGGCCCTCTCCACCGTATTTCCGGCAGAGTCGGTGAGGGCGAGTTTCAGCGTGTATAGATAGGGATGCTCGGCGTCCCATTTGTGTGGGTTCTTTATAGTGGTCTTCAGCCATCCGTATGGAGCGTAGCCACGCTGCGGGTTGCGCTGGTTGAGAATCTTTCCCTTCTTGTCAAGATTCAGCATCGGTTCGGCGGCATGCCACAGGGCAGTGTCGGTCACCGCTTTCCCGTCGGCATCGTAGAGCATTGCCGAGATGCGGTAGCCCTTTCCCTTCTCGTCGCCGCAGACGCTGAGTTTCGGGTCGATCACGAGTTCCGCATCCCTATAATCATCATCAATAAGCGTGCGCACTCCAAAGTCGGCTATGCGTATCTTCGGCGTGGCAAAGAGGGTTATGCTACGGTGTATTCCGGCGATGCGCCACATGTCCTGGTCTTCGAGATAGCTGCCGTCTGAATATTTCATCACCTTTATCGCTATCATGTTGTCGCCCTCTTTCAGATATGGCGTGAGGCAGAATTCTGCCGGTTCCATGCTGCCCTGAGAGTAGCCCACCTGCTGTCCGTTGACATACAGATAGAAGGCACTCGACACGGCGCCGAACCTTACGAACACCTCTTTCCCCTTCCATGATGCAGGCAGGGAGAATGTGCGGCGGTAGCAAGCCGTGGGGTTGCGTTCCGTATAGGCGGTGTAGGTCTTCTTCGGTTCCCGCATCACGTGGGGCGGGTCAATCTTGAAGGTGTATCCGGAGCTGCTGTATATGGGAGTGCCGTAGCCGTTCATCTCCCAGTCGCCAGGCACTCCGAAAGTAGTCCATCCGGTGTCGTCGAACGAGAGACTGTAGAAGTCAGCCGGCTGTTCGTCGGGTGTCTTGGTCCAGTTGAATTTCCATTCCCCGTCGAGCGACATCTGCATGTCGCCATTCCCGTTGAGATACGGCATGAAGGCGGCACGTGCCGGCATACGGTTCTTTTGCAGCACATACTGGTTCTCCCAGTCGTGTTGCTGTGCCTGGGCTGCAGTGGCAAGGGCCAGTGCGGCAGCGAGTATGATGTGTTTCATAACGTCTTGTATATAATTATATAAAAATGCATGATTATATAGGATTGACGTCCGTGAGGTCGGTATGTAACGTGTCGTCACTCTTTCCA
>NZ_FR892586.1:14940-30317 GCF_000436015.1 Prevotella sp. CAG:592
CTCTTTCCAAACCCTCTTTTTCAGCCATAAGGCAAGTATCGGATCACACATTTCCATATATTTAGGAGCAGTGAGCGAGATGAGGTCTTTCTCAACGAGAGTTTTTTTGAGTCTTGTCACATTGGCGGCCGTGCCCAAGCGGTAAGTGTTCAAGACCGCTGACTGTGTGAATCCCGTGTGTACGCCATTTACCAAGGCGTGAAGAAAATTCATCTGATAGGCAGAAAGATCTTCTGTCTGCTGGATGAACAGTGGTTCACAAGCATCGAGCAGACGGTTGATACCGTATTGTACATCAGATTCCGTCACTTCTGTCTTGGTTTTCAGCCAAACAAGCCATGCCAGTTGTTGTACATAAGAAGAATACCTGTCTGTCACGGTGCAAATGGTGTGTGCAAGTCCTTCAGATATATGTTTTCCTGTTATTTTGAAACGCTCACATATGTATGCTACCCAATCCTCTTCGCTTATCTTGTTCAGATAAAACAGGTCTCCAAAGCGATAAAACGGATAGCTCTGGTCTTGGAACATTTTTTCCATCATGTGTTTCTTGCTTCCGTAGAGACAATATGAAACGTGTTTCTGTAGTTGCCATATTCCCCGTAGTTTCTTCTGAAATATCAACGAGTCGTTGAAATCGCCAATCTGCTGGAATTCATCTATGCACACTATAATCCTATAGCCTTTGGCTTGTGCTATCAATTCTGGTAGCTTCAACACGTCTTCTGTTGTACTGTTGCTTGCATTGTATTGCAAAGAGATGGAAAAGTCAGTCAAAGGGTCTTGTCCGAAACTTATCTTAGGGACAAACCTGCTTAAAAATACTTTCGTGTTTTCCATCCATTCCTCCCATTTAGTTGATGTTGCACGTACCACTGCCGTTGCAAAGGCATTGATGAAGTCTATCTCAGAGCGACAACCGAAAGCGTCAATATGTGCAATCTTTATGTCATCACTTTTAACGAGCGAGCATACCTTGTCGACAAGCGACGTCTTTCCCATACGGCGTGGAGAAATCAATATGGTGTTGATGCCATAGTTAAAGTTAGCCTTCAGTCGTTCTGTCTCTTCTTTTCTGTCAGTAAAAGTATCGCCTTCTACACGAACACCGAAAACAAATGGAGTTTCAAAGTTCTTTGCCATAACTGGATAGGATTGATGTTACGCATGCAAAGATATGAAAAAAAATAGTTTTAAACAAGGTTGTTTTAAACAAGGTTGTTTAAAAGTTGTAAATCCTCAACCTATAGCGAATATGTGCTATAGGTTGAGGATTTAATGGGATTTGATGGTATTGTATTGTTTTCAGAATACAGCAGCTGCTTTTCTGATTTCGCAAATTTAGTGAATGGTTTCCGTATACAATAGATTTTGTCTTGGCGTGATTTCTGTATCGTAAAGGATACCCCCCCAACGGTCTGATGGCCTGTTTGAAATAAAAAATCCGCAGACCAATGAGCTTGATTTGCGGATTTGTATTCATTTGTGTGTTTTGTTACCTTTTCGTATACTCTTTCTTTACATCAGACTTGTCTTGCCTTCGAGAGTGTCGTGGTTGTTGCGGAGGTCGGTCCAGTCCACTTTCTTCTTGGTGTCGATGCCATTGATGTATTTCTCGATGTTGGTGTAGCCGTCGCCGTTGCAGTCGAGGTTGGCGTCAGACGGGTCGTTGGGGTTCAGACCATTTGCAATCTCCCATTCGTCTGGCATTCCATCACCGTCGGAATCTTTCCATGCAGTGTACTTCTTGTATTTAGGGAATCCTCCCATCTGCTCGATGCTGGTAATGATTCCGTGCTTGTAAGAATCATTGTCAAGACGACGGTATTTGAAGAAGCCTTCTTCGTTCTTTGATTTGTCGGAGAGTCCCCACATATCTCCGTATGGATTCTTCTTTGGAAGTTTCTTTACGTAATAAGCCTGTCCTGTGCGAACCTCCTCAACGATGCGCTGGTCAACGATGTCGCGGCAAGGGAAAGTAGCTCCTACGTTTGACAGAACCTTATCGAAAGTCTGATCAGAAGGAATGATGGTCATGTGAGGCATGGTGAACGGTTCGTCAGAGTGCATCAGTGCTTTTACGTCATCAGGAATACCGTTAGGAAGATCCTTGTCGGCAATCTGTATGCCGCCGTCCCAGTTGTCCTTTGTTACGCGTTCGTTGCCTTCAACGATGTTGCCTGCAGCATATATTCGTCCGTATTGCGGATAATCGAAGAGTTTGTTGCTACGGCTCTCGCTCTTTACGATACGATAGCTGATAGGGCCTTCTGGAGTGAGAGGTCCTGGTTTGTAGTAGTTGTTGATGAAATTACTCATTGTAGAGTATTCACCACCATCAGCAGTACGGTGAACCCAGTTGTAGATGATGTTGTTCACGAAGTTGAACACGCCTCCCCATCCGATAGACGGGTTGCGGCCAGTGTTGTCAGCCCAGAGGTTGCGCATGAACGATGAGTTCTCTCCACCAATTGTTGATCCGAAGGCATGGTTCCATGTGTCGAGAGCCTTGGCTGATATGGTGTTCTGGATTGTTACGTTTACTGTTGGTACCTTGCGCTTTGGCTTGCCGTCATGGAGGTCAAACATGTGGCGATAGAACGAGATGTTCTCGTCCAGTCCCCACTCGCAAGAGCAGTGGTCAATCATAATGTTACCGACAGGATTGCCTCCGAAAGAGTCTTCACGGTACCATACGTGTGTGTTGCCGCGGCGGAAGCGCATGTGTCTGACGATTACGTCATGGGTGTTGACCTGGAATGACTCTCCGGAAATCTGTACACCCTCGCCAGGAGCGGTCTGTCCGGCTATGGTGATATAAGGGGCACGTACGATGATAGGAGTCTTGAGCACGATGTTTCCTGATACATTGAAGACAACGATACGTGCACCACCCTGTTCACAAGCCCAACGGAACGAGCCAGGACCGTCATCGTTGAGGTTTGTTACTGTGAGAACCTTTCCGCCACGGCCTCCGAATGTGTACATACCGCCACCCTCGGCTCCCGGGAATGCCGGAATCTTTGCCTGGCGCAGGTCGTATGGACGTGAAGCCCAAGGCACATAATGGCGTCCTTTCATAGCTTCAGCCTTGACGATAGGCCATGCAACAGCCCATGCAGAATCAGAATGGGCTGTCCAAACAGCTGTCAATGAGTCGATTTTCGCTTTTGCCTCTTGTGTGATTACGGGGTACTGTGCGTGTACCGCCTCTGAGCCGACCATGAGGGTCAGCGCAGCCAACAATAGTTTTTTGCTAATCATAATTGTTATGTTTGTTTTAATTATCCTTTTAGCTTATTTTATGACGTTGGCAACAATGATGTGTAACCATTTGCCTATACATGAAAATCCCTCTCATAGTGTTTGGGTATGAGAGGGATTAGATTATTGTTATTGCTGAATTATTTAACAAACTTCTTTCCGTTCTGGATAAGGATGCCCTTGGCATTGTTGTTTACGCGCTGACCTGCAAGGTTGTAGATAGGAGCATTGGCATTAGCCTTGTTGACAGTGATGTCGCTGATACCTGTTGTTCCGACTGTAAACTCGAAACCGTAGATACCTATCTGGCTCTTTGTGTTGAACATGTGGTAAGATTTGCCAGCCTCTACAGGGAATGAAACGTATCCGAGAACCGGACGGTTTTGTGTGATGCCGTTGGTGTGCTGCAGAACGTAGTCGTCGGCCATCTTGCCAGTGTTCAGATATTCAGCGTCGCCTGTGTCAACGCTACCCTTGAAGGCAAAGCCAGTGTTCTGGTAGAAGATGGAAACGTCGATTGTTGAAGGAGCGAGTGGCTGTTTCGTGTCGGCATCAACAATGTATGTAGGGTTTTGGTTCTTGTTGCCGTAGATGGCAACCTTGAGAGTTCCTGATTTCTTTGCAGAGAATCTGTAGTAGAGACCCTTCTGCGGCATATCCATGCCCGGTTCCCAGTATGTGCCGTACACGCGGTGTGCCGTACCGTTATCTGTTTCCTCGTCAAACTCCCAGTGGCTTATCTCCGGGTTTCCCTTGCCCATCAGATACTGTGCAAACTTTGGGTTGCATCCGTCAACAATAAGTGCATCGTTGCCGTCCACTTTGCCTTTAAGCTCCCATGCTACGGGTTCTTTGTCGCCTTCTTTCACGCCGTTTGGTGTAGAAACGGCTGTCATGGTCATGTTTTCGGTCTCAGCTGTTATAATGAAAGTCTTGAGTGTTGACGGCTTGCTCGTGTCTGGGGCATCGGCAGTGCCTCCACCGTAGATGTTTGATGTGGCTTCGCCCTGTACGACGTTCTCAAGATTATAGTCTGCAGCCTTCCACACTTCCTGTGCGTTTAAACTCATTGCGCAGAGCGCAACTGATACAAGAGTAAAAATTTTCTTCATGTTTCGTTAGTTTTTGAAGTTTAATAGATTCTTAATTTTTTCAGTCCTGCTTTTTTATGATTGTATGAAATACGCTTCAAAAGTATTGCTTATATTTTAAATATGTATATATATACACGTTTATTTAAAATCTTTTAACCGTAAAGCACACAATATATCTACATGTTAACATTGTTATCTTTGCTTGTTTGTTTGTTGCGATATTCCAATGGTGTCATGCCGAATTTCTTCTTGAAGCATTTGCCGAAATAGCTTGATTCCTTGAAGCCCACTTCATAGGCTATCTCAGAAGCGCTCTTGTCGGTGGTGACGACGAGTTTCTCCGCCTTGTCGAGACGGATTTCCCTTACGAGGTCTACGGGGGCGAGCCCCGTCAGGCTCTTCAGCTTCTTGAAGAATGCCGAACGGCTCAGTCCCACACCCTCGGCTATCGTGTCGATGTTGAAGTCATTGTTCCGTAAGTTCTCCTCTATGATAGTGCGGATGCGGTCAACGAACTGCAGGTCTTTCTTTGCCAGATGGTCCTCGTATCCGTTGCCCTTTGCGGCAGGTTCTGCACTGTTCTTTGCCTGCAGCACCATCTTGCGCTGGAATATGCTCTGTTCGCGCAACAGCTGCTGGATGCGTGTGGCAAGCATCTCGTGGCTGAAAGGTTTTGTGATGAAGGCGTTGGCACCAGTGGCGATTGCTTTCATCATGTCGTCATCGCCGTTCTTTGCTGTCAGCACTATCACCGGAACATGGCTCACGCTGAAGTCACGCCGTACTCTCTTCAGCAGTTCCACGCCATCCATACGTGGCATCATGAGGTCTGTGATGATGAGGTCGGGATGCACGTCAAGAATCTTTTCCAGAGCATCGGCACCGTCTGTAGCCGTCACCACATGATAGGAGTGGCTCAGCTGTAGCTGCAGCATCCGTCTGAGATCACTGTTGTCTTCGGCGAGCACAAGTGTAGGGCGGTACTGGTCTTCAGAATGGGTATCGTCGTTGGCGGCAGCCTTATCTGCGGCATCACTGCTGATTCCTTCCGTGTCGCCGGCGTAGGTCAGATCCTGCGGATTGATATTGTCGCCAAGCAGGATGTCGTGGTCGTCGTCTTTGAACTTCTCCTTGCTCATCGGTATTTCGAGAGTGAACGCCACTCCCTTGCCGTCGGCAAGATTCTCCGCCCATATCCTGCCATGATGCAGAGCGGTGAATTCGCGCGACAGACTGAGTCCTATTCCCGTTCCATGCTGGTGTGAGTCAGAAGATTGGGCGTTGTCTGCCATAGAGAATCTCTCGAATATCTTTTCCAATTGCTTTTCCGGAATTCCTACACCGTCGTCGCTCACTGTGATGCGGCAGATGTCGGCATCATAGTCGGCAGTCAGAGTCAAGGCGATGTTGCCGCCATGGTCGGTATATTTGAATGCGTTGCTCAGCAGGTTGTTCACTATTACGGCAATCTTCTCGGCGTCACACCAAGCCATGACGGGCTTTTCGGGCAGATTGAAAGATAGCGTGATGTTGCGGTCTTTGGCTGCGAGACGGTACTCCGTGCAGAACGCCTCTGCAATGGCATTGATGTCGGCATGAGAGAGCTGCAGACGCATCTTCTTGTTCTGCAGTTTGCGGAGGTCGAGAATCTGGTTCACGAGATGCAGCATCTTTGAAGTGTTGCGGTCGATTAGTTGCAGATATTCCTTACCCTCGCTGCTTAGCGTTTCGTGGCGTTTCAGTTCCTCGATTGGCGATTTAATGAGAGTGAGCGGTGTGCGCAGTTCGTGGCTCACGTTGGTGAAGAATCTGATTTTCAGTTCCGCCAGTCTGTCGTTGATATACACCTCGTTGCGCATCCTTATCATATATAGCGAGAGTCTGATGCCGGCAAATATGGCAAGACACAGAAGGATGAAATAGATGGTGTATGCCCACCACGTGGCCCACCATGGTGGCAGCACTGTGATGAGGATAGTGCATTCTGGTGAGTCGTCGTAGACAGACTTCACTCTGAATGTGTATTTGCCAGGCGGCACGTTGGCGTATGACGCCAGACGGCTGTTGTCGTTCAGGTGCCATTCGTTTTCATATCCGTCGAGGATGTATTTGAATGTCGTGCGGCTGTTGTCTATGAAGTTCGGAGTGGTAAACTCTATGGAGAACATGTTCTGGTCGTGGTTGAGCACTATCTCCTTGGCATATCGTGGCGACATCTCGCTGATGGCGGGGGAGAAGCTGTCGAGGCTGCGGTTCTGCACCTTGAAGTCCACGATGATGGTCTTGTAATCATGTCGTGAATCCTTATCCAGTTCGTCAGGACTGAACACTATTATTCCCTCCCTGCAGCCCATGAGAATCCTGCCGTCGGAGAGACAGATGCTGCTGTTGTCTTCCACTTTGTTGCGCATCACTCCGTCGAGGAATCCGTATGTCCTCACCGAGTGGTCGCTATCAGAGAAGCTGATGTTTGTCAGTCCGTTTTCAGTCGTCAGCCACAGGCGGTGATGGTGGTCTTCGGTCATAGTAGACACTATGTTGCCCACCATGTTGTTTTCACGCATGCTCTCAAGATGCAGCTTTCCGCTTCGTTTGTCGTAGCCCATTATCCTGTTCGTGCTGCATCCGAAGATGCTGAGCCAGATGCTTCCGTTGCTGTCTTTGAATATGGAGAATATGTCGTTGTCCACTACGGTTGGGTTGTCGCCCCGTCTGTAGTCGTTTATCGTGATGTCTTTCGGTGCCTTGAAACCGGCACCGAAAGAGAGCAGTCCGTCGGTGGTTGCCACCCATAGCGTGTGGTCGTTGTCTTCGGCTATCTGCCTCACGTTCAGATACAGGTCATTGTGAGGATATTGTTTCAGTTCATTGTTCTTGTTTATGAACACTGTCTTTCCGTTTCTGTTTGCTATGAGGTTCAGACCTCCGCCGTATGTGCATACCCAAATTCTGCCCTTTGAGTCCTGGAAGGTGTAATACACTTTGTCGTTGCTCAGCGAATAGCGGTCGTTGGCATTGTGTCTGTATGTGGTCAGTCTCATGCCCTGCTGACAGCTTTTGTCGGGAGTGGCCTTCGTCAGTCCGCCACCTTTAGATGCCAGCCAGATGTTGCCGCTGCGGTCTTCCATGATGTTGTATACGATGCCCATCGTGCCATTGTATTTCCTCACCACGCTGTTGGTCTTCATATCCACGCAGTACACGTTTCCCCGCCTTGTGCCAATCCACAGTAGTCCGTCGCGGCTCTGGTACAGGGCGCGTATTCCGTAGTTGTTGTCATTCGGGTTGGTGTCGCCGGCCAGAAGCGAGGAAAGCAGATAGGAGATATGTCGGTGTGGGAAGCGCACCTTGAACAGGCCGCTGTTTGTAGACGAGAGCCATAGCAGTCCGTCTCTGTCGATATTGATATCAGAGAATGACGGACTCTCTTGTTCATTCAAGAACGTAGGAGTGAGCTGTTGGGTGAATGTTGATGTCAGCATATTGTCTATGCTGCCCATCCGTTTCGTTATCCTGTCATAGCGCCACACCTTTCCGTTGCGCAGCAGTACGAAGAGTCCGTTGTCGCCGGCATCGCAGAATTTCACGGCATCCAGCGTTGTTTCCATCGGTGTGGCAAAATGTTCGGTTGCCTTTGTCTTTGGGTCAAACATGGTCAGTCCGTCGGCGAGACCATATATCCAGAGCTTCCCTTCCTTGTCGGCGAAAGCCGTTTCTGCCTTTGTCTTTATGGCGGAAACCAGTTTCCCGTTCACGTCATAAATGCCGTCGGCAGTAGAGAGATACGTTTGGGTTCCTATCGTAGTGATGGTGTTTATGGGCGATGTAGAGGTGGTGCGTATGATGCGTGTCTGTCCCGTCTTCATGCTGATGGATATGGCATAGCCATTCGCCGTGCCAATCATCACCAAGCCGTTCCCGATGCCGAAACATGTGGCCTTCATGCCTCTGCCCGGTCGGGAGATCATCCTTTTGCCTTTGAGAGATTTGGGTTTTGATATTGTGGCTACCTCGAAGTTAGGTCCCAGCCAGAATATGTAGTCAGCCGTCTCGCCCACCACGTTGTGCTTGAGTCTCATCGTCGTCCTGTCGATGTCGTGGCGTGAGTTGTATATGGGCTTGATAGCGGGGTTGTTTTCCTTGTCTGTGAAGACCTCATATAGGCACTTGTCGCGTGTGTATAGCAGCGTGTTGCCGTTGTCCATCGCCTGTACTTTTATCACCCTCATGTTCTTCGACACGCCTTTCAGTTCCGAATACATGTCATTGAAGCGTTCGGTGGTCTTGTCGAATCGGAAGAGTCGGTTGTCTGTGGTCCTTATCCAGAGGTTGTTTCTGTTGTCCTCCACGATTGTGATGACCTTGCGTGGCGGTATGTCCGACTTGGTGTCGCGTCGGGTGGCATATTGCGTGAATTTCGTTCCGTCATACGACATCAGTCCGTACCATGTGCCGAGCCATAGCAGTCCGTCGCGGTCTCTGAGAGATCCATAGACGGCAGTGGATGGCAGTCCGTTTTCGGTGGAGTATCTATCCACTGTCATGTCCGTAGCCTGTGCTTTAGTATGCAACGGCAGGATAAGCAATGAGAATATTGCCAATATTATGGTTTTCATGATGATTCCTCTTGTAGTTGTTTGTCAGTAGTCTTATTACTCTGTGGCCACCATCAAAACGGTCATTATGCCGTTTTTATGTAGTCATTCCATGATGACCGATTCGGCTCCAAAGTTACGGCATTTCTTCAAAATATAAAAAGAAAGGCAGGAATATTCGCATATTCCCACCTTCTTTTATTAGTATTTCTCCTCCATACGGTATCAGGCTGTGAATAATGTGTCTTTTTCAGACCAGTCCTGACATCCGGTTGGGGCTGCTATGTTTGTATCCTGAAAAACGATAATTGGTATAGAGTTGTAATATAAATTTCATTCTTGTCATGCGTCGGACTTCAATGCAAACAGGATTCGCATTTTCAAGTCCGCCTTTTCTTTTTTCGACAGAGGTACTGTTGTTCCTATGCCGCTTTGTGGCATTGTCTGTCGTTTCCCGTATTGTGTGTACTTGTCAGTCATATTCTTCAGTCGAGTCTTAAATGAGCAGTATTATTTCAATGTTTTTACGCTTATAAGACGAGGATTTTATGACTATGTACTCATATACTGAGATATTTTTTGAGAGAAATCGACAAGTATGTCAGTCTGCAGTCCGCTCAATTGTTCTCGGCAGCCATTTCTCTCATACGGCTAAGGCTGCGGTGCATCAGGTTGCGCACAGACTGGTAGCTGATGCCCATTATCTGGCAGATGTCGTCGTATTTGCGACGCTCTATATAATATAGGTGTACAATCTGCTGCTGGCGTGGCGACAGGTTGTGGATGTATTGTTCCATTGCCTCGTTACGCCTCTTCTCCTCTTCCATCTTCTCGAAGTCGTATGAATTATTCTGTTCGGCAAGTCGGCGGGTGTTGTAGTCGGTTATCTCCTCGTCTGACAGGCGCACCTGGCGGCGGAACTCGTCGTTGATGCGGTTTCGGAGCGAGACATAGAGATAAGACTCGATGTTGCACACCTTGTCTAATGTTTCTTTCTTGTTGAACAGTTTTACGAATACGTCCTGTATGCAGTCCTTGATGAGCTCGCGGTCTGATGTGAATTTAGATCCGAACGAGAACAGACTGTCCACGTGTTTGTCGTAGAGTTGCGAAAAGTTTACCATAGTTTGATAAGAAATACTGCTTTATAATGTTCCCACTCATAGCGGGAGAGTTTGTTTTAGAGTTTTATAGATTTGTTGTTGCAAAGATACTAATTGTAAAGACACAATTGTTTTATATCAAGTCTGTTTTTATGGTAATAATTGGTTTTTCTATAAAAAAAACAGGTATTGCACTTCATTTTGCAATACCCGTTAATCAATTCGTTATGTTTCGCTGACGTTATGTCATTCGGTTTTCAATGTTTTTTCTCATATCTTTTCTATCCAGTACACCTGTTCCGCCTTGCTTTCAGTCAGTGTGTAGCTTCCGTTGATGGCTGCTTTCTTTGCCACAGACCTTATGCTGCCGCTGGTTTTGTCTATGCAGAATATGTTGTAGCGCCCAGTGGAGACAGTCAGACAGAGAGGTTTGTCGGTATGGCTGTAAACCACATAGCCAATGCCATCGTCACCTATCATATCATAAGCCCCCGATGCAGTCTGGTTGTTGTCCACTACTTTCATCTTGGCAACGTCGGATAGGAATTTCTGGTCGTCTACCGGTATGTTTGGCAGTGATCCGCCGGCCATCAGTATAGCCCAGCCATACTGCGGATATTGCTGTGCGAATAGTGTTACCGCTTTGTCAGGGAACATACTTGTGTATTCTCTTACTGCCCGGTATGCTTCCTTGTATCCGGTCTTTCCCACTTTCATCTTTCTCATGAACTGTCTTGGTGCCATGTTCTTGCCGGCAGGAGGAGCCCAAAGACCGGTGGTGTTGTAGTGCCAGTAGCGTATGTCGATGATGTCGACAACCTTTGAGAGCTGCGGGTCGGCGAGAATGGAGTCCTGTGCGTCTTTAGTGCAGCTTAGGGCAATCATGGGGTGTCTGCCCGTTTCCTTTTCCCATTTCGCTATAGTCTCCAGCCAGAAGCGTGTGAAATGTAGCGGTCCGGTGTATTCCTCGCTGATGAGCTGCACGGCGTTGTCGTTGTCTTTCAGTTGGTCGAGACACATGCGGATATATCCTTCGTGCAGTGGGCGCAGGGCAGGGTCCTGTTCGTTGTAGAACTGTTCTGCCATGAACACTCTCTTGTCGCCGGCAAAAGGTACAGGTTCTGGAAAGCTCGTGCCGTTCACATTGTTCACCGGTCGCCATGGAGCGTCCACCCAGTGGGCGCCAGCCTCGATGATGTTGTGCTGGAAATAGTTCTGGTTGAACAGCAGCATTCCCACCTTGGCGGCAGCCTGTGCGAAGTCGCGTTCCCTCTGCCAGTACCATAGGTTTGGTTTTGTCAGGTCATACAGACTCAGTCCGTCCCACGCCCTGCCCTTGCCGCAGCGGGTGAAAGGCTGTTCGTAGAATGGAGCGCTGACGTCGCCGTCGGCTCTCTTCACTCTTTCGTGGTCGATGCGGCGCAGGTCATACCATAGTCCGTAATGGTTGTCGAGCATGGCATATCCGTTGTCTTTCAAGAATGTCACCACAGAGTCGATGCGGTCTGTCCATCCTGTGCCCTCCCTTCCGGGCACGAATCTCGTTATGGCAGGTTTGGCACCCTTTGCCACGAAGTTGTCTTTCGTCCTTCCGTTCCACCAAGGTATGGCATATCGGTTGCCGACGATGAGTCTGCCGTCGTATGTCATCTTTCCGTTTGAAATGGCAAAAGCCTTGTTGATGGTTTTCTCGTCGCTGCCCTTCAGTGATTTGCCGTGGGTGTTTGTTGACTTTATGTCGTTGATGTTCTTGAGTCCGTTTGCCGAGATGCTTGCAGTGTATGGTATGGAGTCAGTCCACATCTCTATCGTCACTCGTGGTGTGGTAACCGATTCCATGGCGAGCCTCTGTGCCACCTCTATTGTAGGACTGCTCGATGCTGTGATGTTCCTGTTATATACATAACCGTTGTTGCCTTTGTCACCCACACGCTTTTGCAGCTGGTCGTAGAAGAGGCTTCGCGGGGTCACGGCGTCGTTGCTGCCGCTCCATTCCCCGTTGCCGGTCATCGTGCCCCAGCAGGCGTTGGCGCTCGAACGGTTGTCTTTGTCAGGAGAATAGCAGTAGAGCGTTGATGCCGTACACTGCCACATCATGCTGTTTGCCGTGTTCCATCCCGTTCCCATCTGCCAGTTTTCGAGATTGCGGAACGAGAGGTCGCCTCCCTCGATGTTCACCACGTCGAACAGTAGTCCCGGTGCCCATGAACCCACGCTGCCGCTGAAGCTCAGAGCCCCTTCGGCATCGCATTGCACGAAGGCGTTAGGTCCGGGAGCAGCGAAGTCGGCTGAAAAATCATGAAATCCCTCTTTCGACACGCATCGCTGGAAGAGATTCTGTTCGCCCCTCGTCAGGAACACCCTTCTGCGCCAGCCTCCGATTTCCGACACCGGTTCGCTCGCTATGCAGTCTTCAACAGTGATACGCCTTGTCTGCCTCTGCAGGTTCACGGCGCTGCCGGCAAAGTGAAGAAAATCCGTGCGTCTCACCCAGCAGTCGCCGGCATTGTTCATCCATACCCCGTCCCAGCAGTGGTCCTCATCCTTCGGGTTCCAGTCGTTGTGCTGAGAGGCGAGCGTCATGTTCTCCACACCACATTCCGTTATCTCCCCCTTATTATAAGAGGTGATGACCATAGCCCTTCCGTATTTCTGGTCTATAGCCATCGTGATGGGGGCATCGAGGGTTATTACGTTTCCTTTTACGCTCTCCACAGTCCTTGTCCACTTCATGTCGATGTCGGATGGTTTCCATCCCGTGTAGTCGAGTCCTCCGCCAAAGTCATTGCATCCCAGACTCTCTATCCATTCCTTGGTAGACGGTCTGAAAACCATTATCCTTTCGCCAACTTTGATTCCGGCAGTGGAGGAGAGCGTGATGTTCAGGCTTCCGGCAGCCAGTTTCTGGTCAGCCACCATTATCGTGTCACCTTTTGTCATTGCGCTTTGTCCCTCGATATATACGAGGGCGCCGCGGTCGGTGCCACGCTTCACGAGCTTCGTCTTCCGTTTTCCCATACCTCTCAATACCACTCCCGATGCACTGATTCTCAACGGTTTGTCGAGATAGAACGTGCCTTCGCCGATAAGCACCGTGCCACGGTGTCCCTGCTTGTCTGCCTTCAGTCGCGACACGTAGTCGATGGCGCGTTGCAGACGGAGGCTGGCATCGGTATCGTCGGATTGACAATCCACGAACACGGCATTCCTCACATCGGGAATACCGCCCACAGAGGCATGGTAGCCACAAGTGGAGTAGTCCATTGGGATGAATACGCTTTTCTTCTTCCCTCCCGCCGCGGCACTCAGCGTAGCGCACAGAATAGTGGTGGTCAGGATGGTCCTCGTTATTTTCATTATCGTATTTGGAATTTTGTTGTTGTCATTTCATTGTCGGATTTGTATGGCGGCAGTGTTCTGTCACCTTAAGATTCAGACGCTCTTTGCGCCTTATTGTAACCTGTCTCCGCACTTGAACCTGTATGTATTTTATAAGTGCCTGTAAATTAAAAGGAACTTTACGACATCAAGCGTAAATGATACCATAAAGCTCCCTTTGCTTACAAGAAATCAATCTTGCATTGTTTTATATCAGAAAATGAATTGTTTGCTGTAAATTAGTGATTTACATCCATTAACTTGGATTTGGCGGTTTCAATGGCTGTAAGTTTCAATTCATCTTCATCCCCCAAAGCATCCAAAACCTTGTCGGCAACCCAAAGGGTGAGCATTTCCTTTTCGTCCACTTTGAAATATGTTGCCATTTGAATTACTTGGCTTCTCTTTGCTCGCCTGTCCCCACGTTCAATCTTACTGAACATGGGTGTGTCTATTTCTAAGTATGCAGCCACTTGACGCTGCAATACTCCTTGTTCGTCTCTTAGAGACCTTATCTTGTTTCCTAATAACATATCCTTTGCATTTTAAGTTCATCTAAATCGGTCAGCTTTTCGACCAAATCCTTGATAATCGGTCGGCTTCGCTATAAAATCCGTCGAATTTCGACGGATTGGTACGAGTTATGACGGATTTACAACGACTCTTTCGCTATAATTATGACGAATCCGCTATAATCCGTCGAATTTCGCTATATTTGAGGAACGATATACCAAGTTCGTCCTTCCGCTTTTATTATACCCTCCTTACTCATGCTTTTGAGCAAATCTCCAAGCATACGAATTTGCTGTTCTTCAGTTTTATTCCGTGGCAGCACATCCTTCAGATATTCGTATATACTATCTCGCTTGGCACCTTCACTGCCAGCATTGCCGAGATATTGTAGAACCATTTGACGCAACCTCTCCTTATCCAATCCTTTTGCCTTTGTGTAAGAAGGCAGTTGATGCGTGTTCTTGGCAATGCTAAGAGAAATGTCTTGTCCTTAACACCAATCACAAGATGTCCTCCCTCCATGTTGGCGATAGCCGACACGTAGGAGATCACATCATTTTTCTCATCTCCACAGAACGAGTTCTTCAGATTCTTAAATTCCTTCCATTCACAGCGAGCATTCTCTTGTGGGTATTTGCGGAGGAGGTATTGTTGTAGTTCGAATTCTGTCATTGTAATTTACCTTTAGAAAGCATAGAATTTCTCTTGCATTTTCTCTTTGAGATTGAACTTCTTAGTGGTGTCCAAAGCACGCTCAATGCAGATAAACTTCTTGTCTGTATGCTGCATGAAGTATTCTACAGTTTCATCATTGAGATTTGCATCCACGGTGATGTATGCTTCCTTTTCTCCATCTGTTGCCCAATAAACAGTGTTTTGGGTAAAACGGTCTTGCTTTTCCAGTTTATAGGTGAGCATAAAACCTTGCTTGATAAGAATCTCAGTTATGAGTTCTTCATCATTAAATGCAAGATTGAGTTGCCACTCTTTTTCCTTGATATAATCATGGAAAAGGGCAAGATTCTCCTCCTCGTTCTTTGTAGGGTCTGGCGCAAAGTCGGTTCTGGGGAAACTTGACTTTGACAAGGTGAAGACTTTGAAGCCTAACTGTTTAAGCTGCTGCTTGTATTCCTCATCAAGGATTTTTCCTTCGCTTTCTTTCTGATACTTTTCTACTACTGCTTTATTGCGGGCAATGGTTATTTCGCTGATAGTTTTGTAGCCAGCACGGCGAGCATTGCTGTTTTCATCCGTCAACTGAGGTATTTGTACCAAGATGAACTTACGATGGCCGCCATCTTTTATATTTTGATTCATTACGGCATGGCCTGTCGTTCCTGAACCCGGTAACTACTCAGGTAGGTTTGCCATACTCCCCCATGCACAACTTCCCTCGTTGCAACCAACGAGAGTAAATCGTTCTTTTACAA
>NZ_FR892587.1:0-6096 GCF_000436015.1 Prevotella sp. CAG:592
GCAAGCCCTAATGACCGATTTGGGATAATTGATAGCATATACTTACTGTCAACATGAATCAAATACAACTTTACGATTATCAACTCGACATGGTGCAACGGATTGGAGAGGCGTTCAAGACTCGTCAATCCGTCATGGTTCAGATGCCTACAGGCACTGGAAAAACGCACGTACTTGTCAGTGTCGTGAAGAACGAGGAACGAAGAGTGAAGAATCCATGTGTATGGATTGTCACCCATCGTAGAGAGTTGGTATCACAGATTGAGGACACTTTGGTGTCATTCGGAATAGAACCATATTCTGAAGCCAATAAGGACAGTAAGATAAGGGTCTTGTCTATACAATGGCTGACCCGTCACTATCAAGAAATAGAAACATCTCCATCATTGATAGTGATCGACGAAGCACACCATACGTTGGCTAAAACCTATGCAGAAGTCATCAACGCCTGCCCCAAGGCAAAGAAGCTCGGAGTGACGGCAACCCCTTGCCGATTAAACAGAAATGGATTTACTGATTTATTTGATGAGCTGCTCTGTTCCTATACTATCGCCCAATTCATCAAGAATGGCCATCTGTCAGACTTTGATTACGTATCGCTTAATCCCAACAGTGAAGACCAGAAGAAAATCGACGGACTGGAGAAGCGTGCTACTGACGGTGACTATAGCATAGCGGAGATGCAGGATGTGTTGGATTGCAAACCGTCAATCCAAAGACTGTATAGAACGGTGATGGAGTTCGTGCCCAAGAAGAAAGGTATAGTGTACGCCATAAACATTGAACACGCCGAACATATTGCCGAATACTACATGGAACATGGAATTGAGACGGTGGCGATAAGCGCAAACACACCTCTCAATGAACGCCGCACCAATATTGAGAAGTTCAAGGACGGACAGATCCAGATATTAGTCAATGTGGATTTGTTCGGCGAAGGCTTCGACTGTCCGGATGTCGAGTTCGTACAGTTGGCCCGTCCCACGCTGTCATTAGCCAAGTATCTACAGATGGTAGGTCGTGGATTGCGAGTGGCAAAGGATAAGGAGTGCTGCACTATTCTGGATAACGTAGGACTATATCGTCTGTTCGGTTTGCCCACTGCCGAATGGAACTGGGAAGCTATGTTCCGAGGTATGGAGACTGGTAAGGGCGAGATTGACGCAGCAAGAGACCTGTCGCTGAGAAGCATTGACATCATGGATAATGCGGCAACCACACAAGACCAGAATACCGACATGGTAGTCATCGCACGCCATGACCAGCCCAAAGTAAACTTACAGTTGGCAGAGTTGCAGAAGATGTTCCGCAAAACGGCACATTTGCGAAGAATGGGTTCTGGGTATATGGGAGCCGGACAATACATCCGTATCGGTGACAAGATGCAGGGGATGTATAAGACCTACGAAGATGTGCGATTAAATTGGCGGTTGGTCAGCAAGACGGAAGGCGGCATCACGAAATATTATCTGCTGCATGAAGTGAATGAGCGAATGATATACGTAGGAAGGAAAGACCCATGGTCGCCATTGGCGGTAGATGCCAAGGAGCAGTATATGTATAATGCGCAAGGTGCAATGCAAGAAGTGAAGGCTTTGGAACGGGAATATATCACAGGCGAAAAGCGTAGGCAGCCGAGCAATAGCATCCGAAAGGAGATTGATGGAGAAATGTGTCTGGTGACCTATGCCTATTATGCTGTCAACAAGAACAGAGGCAATGACTTCAATAGCAAGGACGCATACGTCTGCGAACATTATATGAATGGTGGATACGCCATCAGCAACAACAAACATCAGATAATATTGGACAATCTGAAGAGTGTGAAGCTTTCAGACGACAACATTGCGGAGGTGGTATTTGTCGGAGAAGAGAAACCAACTTGGGTAAACCTTTACACCATGCAGGAGTTTTATGAACGCCCTGTTGTCGAGCGGGTAGGATTTATGGATATGTTGCGAGTGGACAACAACTATTATTTCTATAAAAACAGAGATTTGACCGGCATCCCGATGTTTGACTGGAGCTGTATTGCCAACGATAGAATATTCCTGTTCTTGGATTTATATGTGATATTGCGAGACCAGCCCGACAAAGTATATTATATGGATGGCGAACGCAGAGGAAGCGACCAATGGTATCTGAAACTGATAGACATTGCCAATCCCAATATCAAGAACTTCAAAGAAGTACCTTCGTCATGGTTGCCGAAACGAAACTGAAAAGAGACCACCTCTTGTCTTCCGTTTCTATTCCTGTTTTCTGAACCGTTTGGAAACGGCGGAATATCCGCAGCGCCGGCATAGGGGTTCCACGGCGGTGTGGCTGGTGAAGCCCTGATAGAGGGCAGTGGCGCGTGGAGAGGCGAGAATCTCGTTGAGGCTGTTGTCGTAGAGATTGCCGAGCGGCATGTCGCCGTTGTGGTCCAGACAGCATGGCACCACCGTTCCGTCGGCAAGCACGCCGATCTGATTGCGCAGCGCATAGCAGAACACCTCTTCCTCCTTGTAGACATCATGCTGAAGGTCGGGCCATTCAAACATGTCGTCGCTTTCCACATACAGGTTCTCTGCGAGTTTCCATCCGTCGTGTCTCTGTGTCCACGGACGAGGCTGGCTGTCGGCAATCATGTCCAGAATAGAGCCGTTCATACGGTTGAACCCTCCCTCGTTCCACAACCGCAACACCACGATGCATCCGCGCTGCGCCGCTTCTTTGGCAAACGCCATCACCTCATCGATATACTGTTCCGGATTATCCTTCCCGTTGCCCTCATGCGAATGCAGCGAAATCTGCAGCTTGTGTGGCAGTGCGTCGAGCAGGTCGCCACGTTGCGCCAGCAGCGTGCCGTTGGTGGTGATAACGGGAGTGAACCCCTTCCGGCGTGCCATCAGGATGAACTCAGGCAGCAGAGGGTGTAGAAACGGTTCGCCCATGAGGTGGAAATACAGGAATCTCACTTCTCCGGCGAGTCGTGTTGTCAGTGTGTCGAATTCGTCAAGCGTCATTGAGTGTTTCTCCCTCGTTGTCTTGGGGCAGAACACACAGTTCAGGTTGCAGACATTCGTGATTTCAAGGTAACATCTGGTAATCATATCGTTTGCAAAGATAATGCAAAAATCCGGATAAGTGAGAGGAATGGGAATTTATTCACATTTCCGAGCGTGAGGATTTTATCTAAACCGAGAGCAATACAAAATGAAAGGCCTGAGACTTTTATTTTTATTGCCGAGGTGCCGCTTATCTTATTCAAAGATAATGCAAACCGAGAGCAATACAAAATGAAAGGCCTGAGACTTTCATTTTTATTGCCGAGGTGCCGCCTGTCTTATTTAAAGATAAAGCAGGTAGAGGATAATTTGCATTCGTTTTTGCATATATGCCTTTTTTTGTAAATTTGCATGCGAAAACAAACAGAACTACAAAAGAACAAATAAATTAAAAATGAAAAATAAATCAAGAAAGTTATTCCTTCTGGTTCTATTCGTGATGATGGCAGCATGCAATGTGTGTGCTGAAAATTATCCTTACCGTAGTGATTTCCTGTGGGTCACCGTGCCAGACCATACCGACTGGCTCTATAAGACAGGCGAGAAGGCGCAGGTGGAGGTGCAGCTGTATAGATACGGAGTGGCGCAGGACGGCGAGGTGACATATACCGTATGCCGCGACATGCTCGACGGCGGTCATACCGGCAAGGCTGTTCTGAAACACGGCAGGGCAGAGGTCGACATTGGCACACGCCGCGACCCCGGCTTCCTCGACCTCAGACTTACAGCCAATATCGGCGGCACTACGACAACACACCATATTAAAGTGGGCTTCTCGGTGGATAACATCCAGCCCTACACCAAAGAACCATCCGACTTCATGACCTTCTGGCAGAAAGAGCTTGACGAGCTGAAGAGCGTGCCCCTCAGCTACACCATTGATCCTGCTCATGAATACGACACCGACAAGGCAGATGCCTATCTCGTGCGCCTCGAAGTGAACAGACAGGGACAGTGCATCTATGGCTATCTGTTCATCCCCAAGGGCCACATAAAAGGCTCGTGCCCGGTGGTGCTCTGTCCTCCGGGAGCAGGCGTGAAGACCATCAAGGAACCGCTGCGCCACCGCTATTATGCCGACAGCGGCTGCATACGCTTCGAAACGGAGATTCACGGGCTCGACCCGAGGATGAGCGACCGGCAGTTCAAGGAGATAAGCAACGCCCTCAACACCGGTGCCAATGGCTATCTGTGTCAGGGATTGTATTCGCGCGATGATTATTATATGAAGCATGTCTACCTCGGACTGGTGCGTGCCATTGATTTCCTTACCTCTCTGCCTGAGTGGGACGGAAAGAACGTTGCCGTGCAGGGTGGCAGCCAGGGCGGTGCGCTGAGTCTTGTGGCGGCGGCGCTCGACAGCCGTGTGACGCTCTGCTGCGCAAACCATCCGGCTCTTGCCGACATGGCGGCCTACCGCGAGAAAGGACGCACGGGCGGCTACCCTCACATGCAGCGCATAGGGGTGCTCAACGAGCAAACGGAGAAGACGCTGCAGTATTACGATGTGGTGAATTTCGCACGCCACATCTCCTGTCCTGTACGTATGACATGGGGGTATAACGACAACACCTGTCCGCCGACAACCAGCTATGCCGTATGGAATGTGCTCCGTTGTCCCAAGTCTTCGCACATCACTCCCATCAATGAGCATTGGACCAGCGACGCTACCGAAAGGGAGCATTGCGAATGGATTCTTTCAAATCTCATTAAGTAGGTGTAGGGGGTAAAATCTCACATTGAAACGGCCTAATGACCGTTTGGGGGTTAAGGATGCCAACAAGGCAGGACCTGCTGTCTTAAGGGCAAAACTACTTTATGCCGACTGAGGTGGAAGAGTTGCCACCACCTGAATTAATAAAAAACTGCAAAAATGAAAAAAAACTGTCAGATTGTCTGGTTTTTTGTTGTAATATTCTGACATCCAGCCAGTTGGCTGTTATCCAACTGTCAGCCAATTGTCTGGATGGTTTGCTTATGTCAGATGTGAGGAATTCATACGACAGGAATTGCATGCGTTGGTAGAATCCAGGGAAAAGGAATAGGAGTACTACAAAATGAAGATATTGGGCATGTGTCTGCCAGCAATTCTGCCCAACAGGGGCAAGCACCTTGCCCCAGTTGGGTAAGCACCTTGCCCCAGTTGGGCAAGCATGCTGCCCAAAAAGCAATCACTGTGTTCTTGTATGAATTAGAGTGTAGTGTGGAGATGACGATGCAAACGTTTGCATCGTTTTTCCATGCGTTTTTCACTTTTCGGATTATTTACATATTTAATAAGTTCCTAACTTTGCCAACGCTAAAGAGTCAATAAAAAGGGCAGTCTTTGGGATTACGACTGGAATGATATGAGATAACAATAGGTTATAGTTGTCTTAAGGTAAGTTTGTTAGCGCGAGACAGTCTATAGGAGCTTTTGCGGATGCTTTTCCCCCCAAAGGACTCTTGTAGATTGTCTCTTTTTTTATCCCTACTTGCTTATAATACGGATATTTTGCCTAAATTTGCAAAGGAACATTATATGTCGGTAAATAAGCAATAGTGATAACAGTAAAAAAAGAATATGAAAAACAGAATTACAGAACTTTTCGGAATAGAATATCCCGTGATACAGGGAGGAATGGTGTGGTGTAGCGGTTGGCGACTGGCTGCCGCAGTGAGCGAAGCCGGCGGACTGGGACTCCTCGGTGCGGGATCCATGCATCCCGAAACGCTTCTCGAACATATACGCAAGATGAAAGAGGCTACCCGGAAACCATGGGGCATCAACCTGCCGCTGATGTATCCGGAGATAGACACTCTGATAGACATGATAATAGCCGAGGGGGTGAAGATAGTTTTCACCTCGGCAGGCAGTCCTAAGAAATATACCGCCCGCTTCCATGCCGCCGGCATCAAGGTGGCACACGTGGTGTCGAGCAGCAAGTTCGCAGCCAAATGCGAAGAGGCCGGCGTAGACGCCGTGGTGGCAGAAGGCTTCGAGGCAGGAGGACACAACGGCAGGGAGGAAACCACCACTATGGTGCTCATCCCGCAGGTGCGCCGC
>NZ_FR892587.1:6148-25621 GCF_000436015.1 Prevotella sp. CAG:592
GAATAGCCTCCGGCGAGGCGATGCTCGCAGCCGAAGCGTTGGGAGCAGAGGGAGTGCAGTGTGGCACGGTGTTCGCCATGAGCCGGGAGAGCTCGGCTGCCGATGCCTTCAAAGACCGCTGCGCCTCGCTGCAGGAAGGCGACACGATGCTCTGTCTGAAGAAGCTGGCTCCGACCAGAATGATAAAGAATCCGCTCTACGACGAGATAAAGACTGCCGAAGACAATGGCGCCGATGCCGAGGCGCTGAGAGGCATTCTCGGTAAGGCGGCATCGAAACGCGGCATCTTCGAGGGCGACCTCGACAGAGGAGAACTCGAAATCGGTCAGGTGGCGTCGGCGGTAAAGGAGATACAGACAGCTGCACAGATAGTGGAGCGCATGATGGGCGAATATGCCGATGCACGCAAGCGGATATTGGGATAATCCCAAATCGGTCATTATGGCTTGTTTGGATTTTGTTTTTTAGAAGAGTGGATTTAGTTGGCTTTTTAATGAGTAATAGCGGGCTATTGCGAATTAAAAAACGGACAAAAGACGCCTTATAAAAAGCAAAAAACTGCAAGCAGTAGTAAAATAATATATTTAACGGCCTAATGACCGATTTGGGATAAAAGGCAAGGCGGAAAACGAATAAAAGGGAAATTTCTCCGTTATTATAATTGATGATGGAATAAATTTGCTACATTTGCAATTTGTAATCCGGCTTTGCGTGGATTATCACGCACAAGTAATTCGTATCACACCATAAAAGAAAAACTCTCTGACAGAACAGTATATCATGAAGGAAGACAACAAGGACAATATTCTCAAACGCATAAAATACCCCGATGAACTGAGAAAACTGCCTGTGGAGCAGTTGCCGGAGGTATGCGATGAGTTGAGGGCAGACATCCTGAAGGAACTGTCGGTGAATCCCGGACACCTCGCTTCGAGTCTCGGTGCGGTGGAGATGACCGTAGCTCTACACTATGTGTTCAACACGCCGTATGACAGACTCGTATGGGACGTGGGCCATCAGGCTTACGGACATAAGATTCTCACGGGCAGACTCGACAGCTTCTGCACCAACCGTAAACTCGGCGGACTGCGACCGTTCCCCTCACCGGAGGAGAGCGAGTATGACTCTTTCATGTGCGGACACGCATCAAACTCCATATCGGCGGCGCTCGGAATGGCGGTGGCTGCCAGGCAGACGGGCCACGACGACAGACACGTGGTGGCGATAATCGGCGACGGAGCGATGAGCGGCGGACTGGCTTTCGAGGGACTCAACAACGTGTCGACAACGCCAAACGACATGATTATCATCCTCAACGACAATAATATGAGCATCGACCGCAGCGTGGGCGGAATGAAGCAGTATCTGTTGAGGCTCAACACCAGCGAGACTTACAACAAACTGAGATATAAGGCTGCCAAATGGCTGCACTCCAATGGTATGCTCGATGACGAGAGACGCAAAGGCATCATACGGCTGAGCAATGCGCTGAAGTCGGCGATAAGCCATCAGCAGAATATCTTCGAGGGGATGAACATACGGTATTTCGGACCCTTCGACGGACACAACGTGGTGGAGCTCGTGCGCACGCTGCGCCAGCTGAAAGAGATGAAAGGACCGAAGCTGCTGCATCTGCACACCATAAAAGGACACGGATACGCACCGGCTGAAAAGGCCGCCACCATCTGGCACGCTCCTGGCAAATTCGACCTCGACACAGGGCAGCGCATAAAGACGGAGGACGGCACCGAACCGGCAAAGTTCCAGGACGTGTTCGGAAACACGCTTCTCGAACTCGCTAAAGAGAACAAGCGCATCGTGGGAGTGACGCCGGCGATGCCTACGGGATGCTCGCTGAACATCATGATGAAGGAGATGCCGGAGAGAACCTTCGACGTGGGAATCGCCGAGGGTCACGCCGTGACATTCTCCGGAGGAATGGCAAAGGACGGGCTGCAGCCTTTCTGCAATATATACAGTGCTTTCGCACAGAGGGCATACGACAATATCATACACGACGTGGCGATACTGAACCTGCCCGTGGTGATCTGTCTCGACAGGGCAGGACTGGTGGGAGAAGACGGTGCCACACATCATGGAGCCTTTGATATGGCGGCTCTCAGACCGGTGCCGAACATCACTCTCGCCTCGCCGATGAACGAGCACGAACTGCGCCGGCTCATGTATACGGCACAGCTGCCCGGCAAGGGTACATTCGTGATACGCTATCCGAGGGGTAGGGGAGTGCTCGCCGACTGGCATTGTCCGCTGGAAGAAGTGAAGGTGGGCACGGGACGCAAGTTGCGCGACGGCGACGACATCGCCGTGCTGTCGGTAGGACCTGTGGGAAACAACGTGGTGAAGGCTGTCGAAATGATAGAGAACGACGCCAAGTCGGCATCCGGCGGCAGCGGTATATCCGTGGCACACTACGACATGCGCTTCGTGAAACCGCTCGACGAGAACCTGCTCAAGGAGGTGGCGGCAAAGTTCAAGCATGTCATCACCGTGGAAGACGGAGTGCGCGAAGGCGGTTTCGGTTCGGCGGTGATAGAATGGATGGAAGACAACGGGCAGCATCTTGATATTGTGCGTCTCGGACTGCCAGACCATTTCGTGGAGCATGGCACCGTGGCACAGCTGCAGAGTATCGTGGGCATTGATGCCGAAGGCATACGCCGCACGATAAAGGAAACACTCAGGAAGTAAACAAAAAGAAATACATAATGAAGATAATCATTGCGGGAGCATACGCGATAGGTTCGCATCTGGCGAAACTGCTATCGAGAAACAATCAGGACATCGTGCTTATCGACGACGACGAGCAGAGACTTGAGAATATCAGCTCCGACTACGACATTCTGACGATGCACGCCTCGCCGACGAGTCTGGCGGCACTGAAAAATGCGGGAGCGGCAGACGCCAACCTGTATATCGCCGTGACGCCCGACGAGAATCTCAATATGAACAGCTGTGTCATGGCGAAGGCTATCGGAGCCAAGAAGACCGTGGCAAAGGTGAACAACTATGAGTTCGTGGAGCCGGAGATGGCTAAGTTTTATGAGAAACTGGGCATCGACTCGCTTATCTATCCTGAGAACCTCGCCGCATACGATATCGTGAACGGACTGAAAATGAGCTGGGTGCGCCAGAGATGGGACGTGCACGGAGGGGCTCTCGTGATGCTCGGCATAAAACTGAGGGAGACCTGCGAGATTCTCGACCGTCCGCTGAAAGAACTCTGTAAGCCCGACTCGCCATACTATATCGTGGCGATACGCCGCGACGGCGACACCATCATACCGGGAGGTAATGATGTGCTGAAGATGTACGACCTCGTTTACTTCATGGTGACGAAGCAGTATATACCCTACGTGAGGAAAATCGTGGGCAAGGAGCATTATGTCGACGTGAAGAACGTGATGATAATGGGTGGTGGCGACACTGCCGTGAGGGCGCTGAAGAACATGCCGGAATACATGAACGTGAAGCTGATGGAACACGACGTGGAGCGCTGCGACATTCTCAACGACCAGATTGACGACCAGAGGGTGATGGTGATAAACGGCGACGGACGTGACCTGCAGCTGCTCAACGAGGAGGGAATACACACCACGCAGGCTTTCGTGGCGCTCACGAGCAATGCCGAGACGAATATCCTGGCTTGTCTCACGGCGAAGCGCATGGGAGTGAGAAAGACCGTGGCAGCGGTGGAAAACCTCGACTACGTGAACATGGCGGTGAGTCTCGACATCGGAACCATCATCAACAAGAAGGCTATCGCTGCCAGTCATATCTATCAGATGATGCTCGACGCAGAGGTGAACAATGTGCGCTTCCTGATGACGGCAAATGCTGATGTGGCTGAGTTTACGGCACATCCGGAGTCGAAAGTGACTAAGAAAAGGGTGTTTGAACTCGGACTGCCGAATGGTGCCACCATCGGAGGACTCGTGCGCAACGGAGAGGGACACCTCGTGTCGGGTGGTACGCAGATAGAGGCTGGCGACATCGTAGTGGTGTTCTGCTATAACGTGAGGATGGAGAAACTTGAGAAATTCTTCAAGTGACGACATCCCTCAAGGCTCTTTGGCTTATTATCAGTCAAGGGGAATATTGTAATCATAAGATATGAATCATATAAAGAAATGCTGAATTTCAAGCTTATATATAAGATATTGGGACAGCTCCTCTTCCTTGAGGCATTGCTGATGTCGCTGTGTCTCGCCATGGCTCTGTTTTATAGAGAAGACGATGCCATGGCGTTTGCCATATCCATTGCCATCATCGTGGGGGCTGGCTTTATGCTGAAATACAAGGGTCGCATGGCGGAAAACAGTATGAACCGCCGTGACGCCTATCTGCTCGTCACGCTGACTTGGGCGCTTTTCAGCTTCTTCGGGGCATTCCCGTTCACTATCAGTGGATATATCTCAGACTATACCGACGCCTTCTTCGAGACGATGTCGGGATTTACCACTACGGGAGCCACCATCATCGATGATGTTGAGGCTCTGCCGCATGGACTGCTCTTCTGGCGGTCGATGACGCAATGGATCGGTGGATTGGGAATAGCGTTCTTCACCATCGCCATCCTGCCGTCGCTCGTGGGCGGAAGCATAAGGGTGTTTGCAGCGGAGTCTACCGGACCGATAAAGAGCAAGGTGCACCCGCGAATATCGTCGAGCGCAAAGTCGATATGGCTCGTATATCTGTTGCTGACATTGAGTTGCTCCGTGTGTCTGTATCTGGGAGGAATGAACCTCTTTGACTGTACCAACTACTCTATGAGTATTACTGCAACGGGAGGCTTCGCACCCTATAATGACAGTACCGGACATTTCCACTCGGCATTCATCGATTATACCACAATAGCCTTCATGTTCCTGTCTGGAACAAACTTCACGCTCTTGTATCTTACCTTCTTCAAGCGTAAGTTCCTGTCGCTGTTCCAGAATTCGGAATTCAAACTCTATGTGCTCGTGGTGTCGCTTGCCACGATGGGAATAATGTATTTCCTGATACGCTTCAACGGTTATGACATGGCGAATGCCCTCAGAAGCGCGTTGTTCCAGGTGGTGTCGTTCATCACCACAACGGGAGTCTTCAACGACGATGCCGGCAAATGGCCGCATATCACGTGGGTCATCCTCAGCATCTGTATGTTCATCGGAGCATGTGCCGGCAGTACGAGCGGTGGTTTCAAGAGTGTCAGAGGCGTGATATTGTTCAAGGTGGTGCGCAACGAACTTCGTCGTATCCTCCATCCAAAGGCAGTATTGCCGGTGAGGGTGAACGGCAATTTGGTGAGCAGTTCGGCACAGGTCACGCTGCTCGTGTTCTTCGCCCTGTATATGGCGTTGTGTATCTTTGCATACTTCTGTCTGATATGTATGGGAGTGGACAGCACAAACTCCATCACTATCGCCATGAGTTGTGCGAGCAACGTGGGACCGACGCTGGGACTGGAAATAGGACCTACCGTGTCGTGGAATATCCTGCCTGCCGTGGGCAAGTGGATTTGTTCCGTGCTGATGCTGATGGGCCGACTGGAGATATTCAGCGTAGTAGTGCTGTTCACCCGTGGTTTCTGGAAGGACAGATAACCCATGATATGAAAGGAAACATGCGTTTTCCGGTAGAGGGGGATGCAATGTTTTGATGCTTTTGGAGTTATGATAGCATAAGGAAACTTGTCAATCTTAATAATAACAAATAACAAAACGAAAAGAGAAATGAAGAAATACCTGTTTATGCTTTTTGCCCTTTGCGCTGTAGCGTTTACGGCATGTAGTGATGATGATGATGATTCAAAGGTGTTGCCGGTGCTCGACCCCAACAACACTGATGTCTACATCAATGCTGAAGGTGGAGAGGCTTCCGTAACGGTGAAAAACGCCAAGGAACTCAATATCGTGCAGATAAACGACAAGACTACCGACGACAAGGGAAAGACAAAGGAAACTAACGTGAAGAGCGTGGAAAACGGCAAACTGGCTGACACAAAGAACGTTACAGAGGGTGGATGGTTCACGGCAAAGGTGGTGAACGATGGCGAAGGATACCGTCGTATCGTATTCAACGCACAGCCTTATAGAGATTTTGAGAAGAATCGCGTGAAGTTTATACATGTCACTTGCGGTGACAATATGTATGGCATCGCTTTCAGACTCATTCAGCGCAAGGCCGTTGAGAAGAAATGACTAATTGCTGTTCTATAGTCGGTTGACCAATCCCTAATCAGCCTGATGACCGATTACGGTTAGTAGCAGTCAGAACGTTACTTTAACCCAAAACGGTCATTAGGCCGTTCAATGTAGTATTTTAATAACTGCTTGCAGTCTTTTGCTTTTTATAAGGCGTCTTTTGTCTGTTTTTAATTCGCAATAGCTCGCTATTACTCATTAAAAGTCAAACAAAATCCACTCTTCTAAAATATCAAAATTCAAGCAAGCCCTAATGACCGCTTTGGGTTTAATAGAGTAAGAAACCATAGCTAAACAAAATACCAAAAACAAAGCGCCCCACATCGCATCAGTATCGCGGTGTGGGACGCTTTGTTTATACCAAGTGCTTATACCAAGTGTTTGATGAGGTCTTCGCGTGAACCGGCAAGCATGTCGATTACAGGAATCTCCACCATCGTGTAGCAACCAGGCTGCTGGCGAACAGAGGCACGGGCTACGTTGACGAGCACCTGACCAGTCAATGCAGGGTTGTTGATGCTCATGTTGAACTCCATGCGCTGGTTCTGGGTCTTGCCGCTCACACCTTTGCGCACGAGGTTTACACCATGGCCCATATCGCGTACTTCGTCTACTGAGTCTACGGCAAACACATGTGTCTCGTCGTTGGCGAAATATGGATCTTCCTTCACTGCCTTTGCAACATCCTCCAGTTTCGCTCCTTCTTCAAGTTCCACATACACCATACGGCGGTGCAGACCTTCACCCTTTGGAATGGTAACCGACAGAGCGTTCTTCACACCTGCCTTTGAACGTACGCAGACGCTGTGGCCCATCGACATTCCCGGTCCGAAGTTGGTGTATGACAATCCTTTAGGTGCCAGACTCTGCATCAGAGTGCGTACGATAGAGTCAGAACCTGGATCCCAACCGGCAGAGATGACAGCTACAGCATTGTGCTCCTTGCAGATTGGCATGAGAGTGGCGCGATAGTCCACGATGCCCGTGTGTATATCGAAACTGTCAACGGTATTGATGCCGAGGGCGAGAATCTTCTTGGCATATTCCTCGCAGCTACGCGATGGAGTGGCGAGAATTGCCACATCAACGTCCTTAAGTTCTGTAATGTCCTTAACTACCTCATATTCTGCCAGTTCTGCAGGTTTGTTCTCTGCGCCGTTGCGTCTTACGATACCGGCTATTTCGAAATCCGTTGCTGCTTCGAGAGCCTGTACAGAATAATGTCCGATGTTGCCGTAGCCCACTACGGCTGCTCTAATTTTCTTCATTTTATGTTGTTGTTTAATAGTTTTATCTTTCTTGAGTTTTATTCTTTCTTGATTGTTATTCTTTCTTGAAAGTTTTGTCTTTATTGATTGCCATGTAATATGAATATGCATTTGTGAGATGCTCTTCTTGTATGCGCTGAACGTACATTTGTTCGTTCCGACTACAAAAATACGCCTTTTTGTCGGAATATCATCATATTCTTGTCATAAAGAAACTAAAAAGGTGGTATGTTACTTGAACCTGGCCAAATGCAGGTGTGGCCAGCAATATTATTGAGAATGTTATCAAGCCCTAATGACCGATTTGGGATAAAAAAAAGACGTTGCTGTGGATAGGTACATCCCTGCGGCTATACACAGACGTCTTTGAAGACTTATTTATTTTTGGTACAATTCTTTACTTTTTGTGTTTTGCTATATTTATTTCATGCTACATTAATAAATTCCTATATGCTAAATCTTTTCAACCATTCCATCCACAATTCTTCAGATGCTCCGTGTTTTCGGGGCCTCCATACATTTTGGACAAACGGTTCCTTTATCTTGATAATTGTATTTTTATCTTAATTCTTTTATACTTTCTTGTTTTTTGCTTTAGTCCTAAAAACTGTAGATATTGCTTTAGTGAAGTTCAGCTTTTGACAATTTAAAAATGATGATTGAATCTATATATTTTATTATTTGACTTAATCAAAGTTGTATTATTCTATATTGTCATCTCTCCTTTTTGCTTTCTTGCTTGCTTTTGTTCTTGCTTATTGCCTTTATCTTCTTCTTTTTTTAAATAGTGCCCCACATCGTTCTGTTGATGCGGAGCCCTATTCTTTATTGTTCTTACATATTTAATATTTCAAGGAGATATTTATTGTCTCTTCAATGCATCATTTATTTGATTGCGCTGCAAAGGTAATAAAAGGGAATTAATTCGAGTTAGTAAAAATATGATATAAATTTACTAATGTGTCGCATCCGATGTAATATTTTGTTGATTTGAAACAAATGTTTCTTTGAACCTCTGGCTGACATTTGAGGGTGAGATGTTGGGAAGTGCTTGATTTTAAGGCAGATGTGTTATATGTGACATTGTAACATTTTGGCTTAATCGCTTTTGAATGATTAATAAATATGTTACACTAATATTTATCAGATTGCTTGAAAAATGGTTTTGTGCCCTTGGCTTCTGTTGCTTTGTCGTGTCTGAAAGATGGATTTTCGTATATAACGAATATTCCCCCCCCCAACGGTCTGATAGCCGTTTCAGATGAGTGTACAAAGTGAATTATTTTCTTCTGCGCCTCTTATGCTCCTGCTTGTATTGCGACGGCGTTATGCTTTCAGCCTTCTTGAATACCTTTGACATGGCAGAAGAGTCCGTAAAACCAGTATGGGCAGCTATATCTACCAGAGTCATTTCCGGTCTTTGACTTATCAACCGCTTCACTTCCTCTATGCGCAGCATGTTTATCCATGCATTGAAGTTCATTCTATACATATTGTTTATGAAGCCGCTCAGCAACCGTTGGTCGATTCCCATTTCAGCTGCGGCTTCTCTCAGTGCCAGTCCTTCACGGCAGTATGGCTTTGACGGTAGTCTCATCCAGCTTCTCACTGTGGCTTCTATTGCCTCAGGCTCCTTCTTCTTATCTTCCTTACTCGTTTTTCTTGCATGCGAATGGATTATTTCGTTTGTTGTACTATCCTCGTTCGCTGCATTCTTCAACAATAGGTTTTCTATATCCTTTATGCTTATAGCCTTTAGTCTTGTGTTTTCAGCATTCCTTTTGGCTTCAAGATAACCAGTTTCTTTAATATATCTCAGCGATATGTTGACTATGATGCCACCATTTGATACGAATATAGCTGTATGGACCAACACGAATACTATATTCGCATTGTTGCTAAGGTGTTTCCCGGTTATTGCCTCGAAGAATATTACACAACCTAAAATCGTTACGTAAGCAATGGCCATCTTGGCAATCTTTATCATCGGCTTCGTTCTGATGCGTTTGCTGAGTTCTTCGTCCTTTTCCATACTTTCTCTAAACCTTCTTATTTCGAAGTATATCATTGCGGAGTATACCAGGTAGATAGAGAATATGGCTACAAGCAGAATGTATTTTATTATCTTGGCAGGGAGAGTATTGGTGAACAGTTCATAAGATCCGATATTGAACTCCGTTTCTCTGTTCACGATGAAATATACAAGGTAAATCAGTGTCAATGCCACAATCGGCAGGCAGGTCATGTTTTTAATGTCCACCTTCTTCTGGTCTGCAATGGTCATTGTCAGAATAGATGTTGTCAGCAGATACAGTTGGATATAGTATGTCAGAGGGTAGGCGAATGATGTCAACACGTCATAGTCGATACCTTTTGCTATCAATGTGGCATTGCACATCTGAAGCACGCCGATTACAAGTGACGTCCATGCGATGCAGGCCCTTGGTGATTTGTAGCAGGTGGCCATTTCCTTTTCCATCACTCTCAGCGACATCAGGAATATACCCAATATGATGAATGCCGTGCTGCTTATCACGTATGCCGTATAGCCCAACATATTGAAAGTTGGAGTTAAAATCATTTCCATATCAGCCAAGTTTTACTGTTTAAGGTATAAGTCTCGCTTTTGTCTTGCTTCAAAGCATGATTCAATTTCAAGTACAAAAATACAAATTCTTTTCTTCTTTCTGCTCTTTTTCCCTTTTTTTTCTCATCCTTGTTGTCGCGTTCCCCCTTCATTTGTCACATCTTCCCAGTCTTTAGTCAAGGCTTGTTCTGGTTCTGATTTCTTTGGTTAGTGACAGTAAAACAATAACTTGGTATCCAATTTCTTTTTCTTCCCTCACTTGGCATGCTTTTTTGCTTCACTTTTATTGATTATTCGTCGAAATTCTTGTTCGTGTCGTGATTTATTCATACTTTTATACCGAATATTATCCGACGACTCGTTTCGGGCAGTCTTTGGAAACACACCTTAATATATAATATGAAGCATTCAATCTTTACCTTATTGCTTGCGATAGGCGCATTTTTTTGCGGTTTCGCACAAGACAATCTCACACAATACGTGAATCCCCGAATCGGCACCGGCGGACACGGACATGTATTTCTTGGTGCCAACGTGCCCTTCGGTTATGTGCAGCTCGGTCCCACAGAGCACACCCGCGGTTGGGACTGGTGTTCCGGCTACCACGACTCCGATTCTGTGCTGATAGGTTTCGGCCATCAGCATCTTAGCGGCACCGGCGTAGGCGATCTTGGCGATGTGGCTTTCCTTCCCGTCGCTGATGCCGGTCAAGAAGAGATAGTCTTCCATCACAGCAATGAGAGCGTGCGCCCCGGCTATTACGCCCTGAAACTCGAGCGGCCCAATGTGTGGGTAGAGTTGACAGCCACCCGGCGTACCGGTTTCCACCGCTATACCTTCGGTGCTGACATGGCGAAAGCTCAGCTTGTTCTCGACCTTCATCAAGGTATAGGATACGACAAGCCCACAGACTATGCCCTCGACCGCATCACTGATACGACAATCTCCGGCCATCGTCATTCCACAGGTTGGGCAAAGAACCAGAAGGTGTTCTTCTCTGCGGAATTCTCCCAGACAGTCAGCGTAGAGCCACTCGACAGCGGCAGATGGCTCGTGACGGCAGCCGACNNNAGATGGCTCGTGACGGCAGCCGACGTGTCCCAGCCATTGATGATAAAGGTTGGCATGTCTGCCGTCAGCGTCGACAATGCGGCAGAAAACCTGCATAAAGAGATTCCCGGATGGGATTTCCGCAAGGTAGTGGCAGATGCCGACAAGGCATGGAACGACGAACTCTCAAAGGTCAGGATAGAAACCGCCGATGCCACGTATCGTCGCATTTTCTATACTGCCATGTATCACACCATGACAGCCCCTTCGGTATTCTCGGATGTCAACGGCCAGTATCGCGGTGCCGACGGCGAGGTGCATCAGGGTGATTTCACCAACTATACCACTCTCTCCCTTTGGGACACATATCGGGCAGCCCATCCTCTTATGACGCTGATACACACCGACATGCTGCCCGACATAGCCAAGACGTTCGTCAACATCCACCGTCAGCAGGGCAAACTCCCCGTATGGCATCTGATGGGCAATGAGACAGACTGTATGGTGGGCAATCCGGCAATTCCCGTGCTTGCCGACCTGGTGCTGAAAGGATATGTAGCCGACAAAGAAGGAGCCTACGAAGCCATGAAGCAGTCAGCTCTGAAAGATGAGCGCGGACTTGACCTGCTGAAAAAATACGGTTATCTGCCCTACGACAAAGACGCCAACAGGGAGACCGTAGCCAAGGGATTGGAATATGCCCTTGCCGACTGGTGTGTGGCAAAGGTGGCACGCCTCTTGGGAAAGAAAGCCGATGCGAAATATTTCGGCGACCGCGCCATGAGCTACCGCAAGTATTTCGATCCCGAAACCACCTTCATGCGCGGCATCGGTACCGACGGCAAGTTCCGTGAACCGTTCAACCCCTTCTCCGCCGACCATCGTCAGGACGACTATACCGAGGGCAACGCATGGCAGTATACATGGCTTGTGCCCCATGATGTGCACGGACTTGTGAAGCTCTTCGGCAGCGAACGGCGTTTCACCCAGAAACTCGACTCACTCTTCATCGTGACCGGAGATCTCGGAGCCGGCGCATCTCCCGACATCACCGGACTTATCGGACAGTATGCCCATGGCAACGAGCCGAGCCATCAGGTGCTGTATATGTATAACTATGTGGGTCAGCCATGGAAAGGGGCCCGTCTGCTGCGCCAGACCATGACGGAGCTGTATCGTGACGACCCCGACGGTCTGTGTGGCAACGAAGACGTGGGACAGATGTCGGCATGGTATATCCTGTCATCCATGGGCCTCTATCAGGTGGAGCCCGCCGGCGGCAGATACATCATCGGTTCGCCGCTCTTCAACAAAGCCACGATGCAAGTCTCCGGCGGCAAGACATTCACCATCGTAGCCACAGACAACAGCAAGGAGAATATCTATGTGCAGTCAGCCAAGCTCAACGGCAAGCGATACACCAAGTCATATATCCTATACGACGACATCCGTAAAGGCGGAGTGCTCGAACTGCAGATGGGCAACAAGCCATCGGCATGGGGAACTAAGTCTGCCGACCGTCCATAGCCCCAACTTGTCATCATACTGCCTGATTGCCTTTGGGAGATAATCCTTATCCCGAAACAATTTTAAAACAAGAATAATATCACAATCATGAAACAGACCCTGTTTACCATAGCCCTCCTCGCAGCCACAGCCACGATGACGGCACAAGAGAACGCCACCGTCGACGTGCACTCACGCTATACCAAGGTGGTTGCTCCAGTCAAAGGAAAATATGAATCGAAGCGTCCGCCCGTTGACGAGCGCCTCTTCACCTCAACCGCCGTTGAGAAGAAAATCCGTGAGGTTCAGAAAATCCTGAAGAAGAATCCCAAGTTGGCATGGATGTTTGCCAACTGCTTTCCCAATACCCTTGAGAGCACCGTTCATTATCGTGTGCTCCCCAATGGCGACGACGACACCTTCGTGTATACCGGCGACATCCCGGCGATGTGGCTCCGCGATTCAGGAGCCCAGGTGTGGCCCTATGTCGCCCTTGCCAATAAGGACGACAATCTGAAGAAGATGCTTCGTGGCGTCATACTCCGACAGATGAAGTGTATAAACATCGACCGCTACGCCAATGCCTATAACGACGGGCCTACGGGAGCCGGCTGGCATAAGGACAACACGGAGATGCCCCCCGAAGTGTTTGAACGCAAATACGAGATAGACTCATTCTGCTATCCCATCCGCCTTGCCTACGAATATTGGAAGGTGACCGGCGACGACAGTATCTTCGGTGAAGACTGGCTGAGGGCGATAGACAATATCCTCGCCACCTTCATCGAGCAGCAGCGTAAGGAGAACCGTGGTCCATACACGTTTACCCGTATGACCGACCGCGCCTTCGACACCCTGGGATGGGACGGCTATGGGGCGCCGGTGAAACCGGTAGGGCTGATAGCCTCCATGTTCCGTCCGTCAGACGATGCCACCATCCTGCCGTTCCTCGTGCCGTCAAACTTCATGGCGGTGTCTTCTATGAACAAGGCAGCTGAGATCCTGCACCATTGTGCAGGCAAGGCGTATGGCAGCCGAAAGACGGAAATCCTCCTGATGGCAAAGAGATGCAGCGAACTGGCAGCCGAAGTGAAGGCAGCCCTGCAGAAATATGCCGTTTACGACCATCCGAAATACGGCAAGATATACGCTTATGAGGTGGACGGTTTCGGCAACCGTCTCCTGATGGACGATGCCAATGTGCCGTCGCTCCTCGGTATGGGATATATGGGCGATGTAGACATCGATGACCCTGTATATCAGAACACCCGCCGCTTTGTGTGGAGCGACGACAACCCATGCTTCTTCAGCGGCAAGGCAGGAGCGGGCATCGGCGGTCCGCATATCGGCTACGACATGCCATGGCCGATGTCTGTCATGATGAAATGTTTCACGGCGAAAGACGACGAAGAGATACGCTGGTGTATGCAGACGCTGCTTCAGACCGATGCCGGCACGGGCTTCATCCATGAGTCGTTCCACAAAGACGACGCCTCACGCTACACCCGCGCCTGGTTCGCATGGCAGAACACCCTCTTCGGAGAGCTCGTGATAAAGCTCATCAACGACGGAAAGGCAGACCTTCTGAATAGTCTTTAAGCCCCAACGCAACGATCATAAGAGTTTTAATCAATAAAAATCGGTCATCAAGGCTTGCGAAGAAGTGCAAGCCTTGATGACCGATTGCTTTAAGTCCCCAACTTTCATTGGATCATTATAATAGAACGGTCTGATGACCGTTTGGAATTTATACCAATTGCGGCAGGAACGAAGAGATGATGAGCACCACGATGCCCACTATCAGCACTACGATGGTCTTCTGCGAGCACCCTTTCCATTCCTTCAGTATGATGCCCCACACGTTAGAGAACACCACGTTGAGCGCCATCAGTATGCAGAAGGAGAGAGTCATCAGCGTGTCGGATGCGGTCAGGAATCCCTTGCCCAGCGACAGACCGAAGAACTGGCTGTACCACAATGCGCCAGCCAGCGCACAGAACACGATGTTGTTTGCCAGCACCCCACTCTTGGAATAGTCGCCCCATGTCTTGTTCTTAGCATTCTGGAAGAAGCAGTATGCAGCGTTAGTGATGAATCCTCCCAGTGTGACGAGCAATGTGGCAGGCAGCGTCTTATACATGTCGGGAGTGAGGTCGCCGAAGTTTATCCCCTTTCCGAATTCCAGTCCCACGTTGAAGCATCCGCTCATGAATCCGGCGAGCAGGGCTATGGCGAGTCCCTTCGGAAAGTTGAAGTCCTTCACCGCCGCCTTCTTTTCCTCTTCAGATAGCGATGCCGCCTTCATAGAGCCTGCCACGCCGATTATGGCGATGCCAGCCAGCGTCACCACCACGCCCAGAATCACGGCGAAGGTCAGTCTGCTCAGCGCATCCTCTTCGGGGAAGAAGATGTTCAGGAGCACGGGTCCCATGATGGTTCCCAGTCCGGCACATGTTCCGAGGGCGATGCTCTGTCCGAGGGCCACTCCGAGATAGCGCATCGAGAGTCCGAAAGTCAGTCCGCCCACTCCCCATAGTGCTCCGAACAGCACCGTCATCCATATATCGAAGCTGCTTCCGTTGGCAATCAGTTCCGTTATCGAGTGACCTTCCGGCACGGCGAGCAGCGCTCCCATCAGCGGGAACACTATCCAAGCGAAAATGCCCTGCACCAGCCAATACGACTCCCAGCTCCAGCTCTTTATCTTGTTTATCGGCACATAGCAGCTCGACTGGCAGAATGCGCCGATGGCAATGATGAGAAGTCCGATGATAATTTCCATAATATCCTGTTTGTGACAAAGCCGGAGCGCCAGGGAAATCGGTTGTTCCCCTTGGTGCTCCGGCTATATTATTGCTTGATATCGAAAATCTGTTCTCTTAGTTTCTCTTTGCGAGCACCTCATTCTCGTATTTTTCCACGTCGGCAAAATACTCCTCGCCCACAGGCACGCTGTTCTTCATGTTGAAGTAGTCGTAAACGGCTCCGAAAGGCAGTGTCTTTGCCTCTTCGAGCAGAGCCAGACGCTGGAACAGTTTGCCCTCGTCCTCATACTGACGCAGAGTTGCCGTTGGTTCGAGCAGAGCCGAGAGCAGCGACTTTTGGGCAGCGCGCACTCCGATGATGTATGCTCCGATGCGGTTTATAGATGCGTCGAAATAGTCGAGACCGATATGGGCGCGGTCGAGAGCGTTGGCGCGTACAATCTCAGAGAAGAGGTTGCGGGTGTTGTCGTCGAAGAGTGTCACGTGGTCAGAATCCCAGTGCATAGGACGCGACACGTGGAGCATCAGCTCCGGCACGTAGAGCAGCAATGCTGAGATGGCGTCAGAGACGTTCTCTGTCGGTTCGTAGTGGCCGGTGTCGAGAGTATACATCACGTTGTTCTTGGCGCAGTAGCCGGTATAGAAATAGTTTGAGCCCACGGTATAAGCCTCCAGTCCGATACCGAACAGCTTTGCTTCCAGACACGACTTCATTCCCGGCAGGTCTTCAGCCAATATCTCGTCGAGGCTCTGCTTGAGGATTTCGCGGTAGCGCAGCTTGTTCACGGTGAGGTCCTTGCTTCCGTCGTGCACCCATATATTCATGATACAAGGGTCGTTCTGGAATTTACCCATAGCGTCGGCGATACGGCGGCAGCGCTTTGTGTGCTCAATCCAGAAGTCGCGTATCTCCTTGTCAGGATTGGCGAGCGTGAGGCTTCCGCTCTTAGGATGCGAGAATGATGTGGAGTTGAAGTCGAGCTTCATGTTGTGCTCCTTCGCCCACTGCATCCATCCTTCGAAGTGTTCCACTCCCACTTCGTCGCGGTCAACGAATTTTCCTCCGAACTCACCGTAAGTCTCATGCAGGTTCAGACGGAACTTACCGGCCAGCAGCGAGTCCACCTTCTCTATGTCCTGACGCAGTTCGTCTATGTTGCGTGCCTTTCCAGGATAGTTTCCAGTAGTCTGAATACCGCCGGAAGCTGCCACGTTGCGCTCGAAGCCGACCACGTCGTCAGCCTGCCAGCAATGCAGGGATATAGGAGTGTTTTCGAGAGTTTCGATAGCCTTGTCGGTATCTACACCCAGAGCGGCATAGCGCTCTTTTGCCATTTCATAGGCTTTTGTGATTTGTTCTGTTTTCATATTCTTTAGGTTTTTATAGTTGTTGTTTTTTTAGTTTCCTCATTAACCTTTCCTCTTCTTTATCTCCAGATATTTTCCGTAAGCCTCGTCCCAAAGCTCCTTGTCTTCAGGTACGAAGCGGTTCATCACCACGCTGTCGGCAATGATGCTGCGCATGTCGAAAATGTCGTTCACTTCGCCAGCCGCCTTCGCCTGTATCATGATGTTGCCCAGAGCGGTGCATTCCTGCGGTCCGGCGAGCACCTCCACACCCGTGGCATTTGCCGTAAACTGGTTGAGCTGCCTGTTCAGCGATCCTCCGCCAATGATATGCAGGGTGTTGATGGGGAACGCCGCCATCTCTCTGAGATATCCGAACACCTCGCGGTATCTCAGTGCGAGACTCTCGAATATGCAGCGGCATGTCTCGGCGTAGCCTTCCGGCACGTGCTGTCCCGTTTCCCGGCAGTATTCCTTTATCGCTTCCTGCATGTCGGCAGGGTTGGCAAACATCTTGTCGTCAGGGTTTATGATGCTCTGGAACGGTTTCGTAGCCATTGCCTCGGCGGTCAGTATGGCGTAGTCGCGAGGAGCGTCCTCTCCCCATTCCTTGCGGCATCTCTCCAGCAGCCACATTCCGCAGATGTTCTTCAGGAATCGTGTGGTGCCCTCTATGCCGCCCTCGTTGGTGAAGTTTCTTTCATACGACACCTCGTTTATGATTGCGTCTTTAGTCTCAATTCCCATCAGACTCCATGTTCCCGAACTGAGATAGGCAAACTGTTCGTTCTTTGCCGGCACGGCAGCCACGGCGCTTCCCGTGTCGTGTCCTGCCACGGCAATCACAGGTATCGCTCCCAGTCCCGTCATCTTCTGCACCTCCTTTGTAAGCGTGCCTATACACGTGCCCGGGTTTACCATCATCCCAAACTTCTCCCTTGTCAGTCCCACGCTCTTGAGCAGTTCCGGTTCGAGGTCTTTTGTGCGTGGATTCAGCATCTGGCTTGTCGAAGCGATGGTGTATTCGCAGACAGCCTTTCCTGTGAGCATCCACGACAGGGCGTCGGGCACGAAGAGAATCTTCTTCGCATTGGCGAGCGCCACATTGTTCTCCCTTCTCATGGCATATAGCTGGAAGAGAGAGTTGAAGTTCATGAATTGGATTCCCGTAGTTTCATACACACGCTTCTTGTCTACGCATTTGCTGAAATATTCGTCCATAGCCTCGAAAGTGAATGGGTCGCGGTAGGCGATAGGGTTGCGCAGTATGGCGTTGTCTTCTCCTATGCACACGAAGTCCACTCCCCAGGTGTCGATACCGATGCTCGTTATCGGCAGCTGTCGCTTAGCCACGAGTTTCAGTCCCTTGATGATTTCGTTGTATAGTGCGAAGATGTCCCAATAGAAGTGACCTCCCGTTTCAATCAGCGAGTTGTCAAACCGTGTGAGTTCCTCCAGTTGCACTTTGCCTTCGGCAAGTGTTCCGATGATAGTCCTTCCGCTTGTGGCACCCAGGTCCACGGCAAAGAAATATTTGTTGTTGTCCATTTGTTTGATTATGTTATTTTCGGTCAGTTTGAATTAGTAGGTTCGTGATGCCGGCAGCCATGTCGTGACAGGTTTTCGGCATAGGTGGTTTTGTGAGGGCAAAGATAGTGCAAATCGAATGCAGAGCGTCAAGCTTGCTTGGACGCTATGCTGAGATGCAGCCTATTTTTTGCAAAGATATTGCAAGGCGAGAGGAGAATGAAATGAATGTATTCATTTCTTATCCCGAGCCGTAGCTTATCTTATGCAAAGATACTTGTTTTTGGTGTTTGCAAAACCCGATTATTTGCGATTTAATCTGAAACTTTTGGTAATTGCAAGAATAAGATTTGCGCATTCGTAATGCGCCACTCCTCAAGGGTAAACCATAGGCTCGAAAATCCCCCCACACCGTGGGGAATGAAACCCCACATTAGGGGGTTCTGTTCCCCACGGTGTGGGGGGATTTCAGGTGGTGCAAAACGGAATGATACATCTGTGATATATCAATGATACTTTTATGTAAAACATTCAGAAAAGTATCATTGCTTTAACCTGTTGGTTTGTAGTATTTTAAATGCTCTGGATAGACGGAGAATGATACTATGACACTTCTTTAGAAGAAAAATGAGTGCATGGCACTTCCTTTTTTGATATGCCTTGCGATGTATTGTGGTTATAGGATGTTCCCTTCTGCCAATGAACTTTATAGGATGTTCCTTTCTGCCAATGAACTTCAGCCCCCTCTCGTTCTCAAACCCATCCTAACCTTCCCCAAGGGAAGGAACAAGTTACTCTGATTCTGTCAAAGACAGTGAGATGCAAGTTACCCCTGAATATTGATAACACTCTGATAATCAGACACAACAGTATCTGTCCCTCCCCTACGGGGGAGGTTAGGTGGGGGCTGATGTTGATTTTCTATGTAATATTCCTTTCTTTTATCTCCATCATTAACTTCGTGGCTTATCCCGGTTTCTGTCTAAAAATCATCAGCCGAATCATCAGTTAGGGAAAAGGGAGTGCCCAAGCACTCGAGAATCCACGAAAATCCTGATAGAAATCCAACAACCATTTACCAAATAAAAAATCAGTGAAAAAGCCAAATCCGTGTTCTCAGTTAAATCTGTGTTTAAATTTTTGTCCATCACCGCAGGCGTATGGACACTATATTATCATAGATATAATTTTTTCCGTGTTGCCGTTGTGTCCCTGGC
>NZ_FR892588.1:0-4884 GCF_000436015.1 Prevotella sp. CAG:592
CTGCAAGCAGTTATTAAAATTATACATTGAACGGACTAATGACCGTTTTGGGTTAAAAGTTTCCAATAACGCTGATTCTTAGTAAAACCAAGAATTTCCAAAAAACCGTCAGACCATCTGGTTTTTAGCCGTAATATTCTGACAAACAGACAGTTGACAGTCTTTCGCACCACAAAAGTCAACATGCTGAAAGTCTGCAAGAAGTTCGACCTTGCTCTGCAAGGCAAGAAAGGACCATTGGCAAAAGACCTGAGAAAGATGGCGTTTATGAAGGATTTGTATGGGGAATAAACATACTACAAGGCATCATGTAAGTACAGCCTTTATTCAAAATACTGATGCGGTTAACCCTCTGAAAAATAGTGGGTACGCTGTATTGATGGTTTACCTTTACCATGATGGGCAAGCACGTTGCCCCACTTGGGCAAGCAGCTTGCCCATTTCATGAAGTTTTTGGTTTAAAACAAGGGCCGACATAATAAAGAAATGTCAGCCCTTGTGTCTTTTGACCGTTTTGGGTTAAATCACTCCGAACTGGTGTAGGAACACGAGCAGGATGCAGATGGGACAGAGGAATTTCATGCAGAACATATACACGCCGAAATACTTGCCCGGCATCGTGCCCCAGTTGGTGTATTGGTCCTTCACTATCTTCTTGGGAACATACCATCCCAAGAACAGACAGGTGAAGAATCCGCCCAACGGCAACAATATCTGACTTGTGATGGAGTCGAGCCAGTCGAACAGCGACTTGCCGCCCAGACAAATGATATCCAAGTCGCTCAACGACAGAGAGCACAATACGGCAATCACCATGCTGACAGCCGTCACGATGGTAGCAGAACGGTTGCGCGACACATTGAACTCCTCTTCTACGAATGCCGTGCTCACCTCATGGATGGAAATCAGTGATGTAAGAGCCGCCAGCGACAGTAGGATATAGAATGACAGTGCCACCAGATATTCCACAACAGGAATGCCCCCGAAAGCCTCCTGGAAGACGTTTGGCAGAGTGATGAATATCAGCGACGGACCGCTGTCGGGGCTTACGCCCACGCTGAATGCTGCAGGGAAGATAATCAGTCCTGCGAGAATCGCTATCACCGTGTCTATAATGCCTATCTGCATCGCAGAACTCGTAAGGTTTGTTTCTTTCGAAAAGTAAGAGGCGAAGGTGCACAGACACCCCATGCCGATGCTCAATGAGAAGAATGCCTGTCCCAGTGCGCCGAGGAACAGCTCCTTGGTTACCTTGCTGAAGTCCGGCTTGAACAGGTATTCCACACCCGCCCATGCGTTTGGCAGCATGCAGGATGCCACCACAAGTACTATCAGCAGCACGAATAGTACCGGCATCATCATCTTTGAAGCCTTTTCGATGCCGTCTTTCACTCCTCTGATGATGATAAGATGTGTGACAATCAGGAATGTCACAGCCCAGAATATCGGTTTTACGGGGTCTTTCTCAAAGGTGTTGAAGAAGTCGGCAAAAAACTGCGGGTCCCCGTTCAGCTGTCCTGCCGCCGATGCGTAGATATATTCGAAACACCATCCCGACACCACGGCATAGTAGCCGTTGATGAGGAGTCCCGTCAGCACTCCCAGATATCCCACCAGTCCGAAAGGTGTCTTGCCGGCAAGTTTGCGGTAAGCCCTCGCCGTGTTTGAGGCGGAATGTCTGCCGATTATGAATTCGCTCATGATACATGGTATGCCAAGCGCAAGCACGCAGACCACATAGACGATGATGAATAGCGCACCGCCGTTCTGTCCCGCCATATACGGAAAGCGCCATACGTTGCCGAGACCCACTGCCGAACCCGCCGTGGCGAGTATCAATCCAAGTTTACTACCGAAATTAGCTCTGTTCCCTTTTTCCATAACTGTGCTTTCTTTTGGTTTTTGAAATGAATATGCTATCCTAATTGTAATATTGATTTAGTTAACTGTCGCAAATGTATCAAATATTTTTTACTTTTGCATTAAAATATCAATTAAAATGAGACGAATCCCACAATTAATGCGTTTTTACCCCTTGTCGTGGCTCTGCATAGCCATAATCTGGGTGGCGTGCTTCTGCACTCCGCCACATACATCACTCGACGATGTGCCGTTCATTGACAAATGGACACATATCGCGATGTATGCCGGAACGTGTAGTGTGATATGGCTCGAACACCTGCGCCGCTACCGCTCCTCTGCCAGTCCGCGCCGCCTGCTCCTCTGGGCTTGGCTCGCTCCGGTGATGATGAGCGGACTGATAGAACTTCTCCAGGCATACTGCACGGGAGGCAGGCGGAGTGGCGATTGGCTCGATTTCCTTGCCAACGCCACGGGAGCTACCCTGGGCTGTCTTTTGGGATATCTGGCGTATAGGGTGAAGTACAACAGATGAGCGGGACAACTTGAAATCTTAACCCCGATATTTTGATATTAGCATTATTTGTAGTACATTTGCACGTATATTAATCAGCTAAAAACACTTATGAAGAAAACGATATCATCATTCGCAATACTTATGGCAGTGATATTCCTCGCATCATGCGGAGGAAAGAAATTCCATGTGAACGGAAATATAACGGAAGCTAAAGACTCAATGCTCTATTTCGAGAACATGAGTCTCGACGGACCGGTTGCCATAGACTCCGTGAAACTCTCTGCCGACGGATCATTCAGCTTTAGCGACGATGCGCCGACAGCGCCGGAATTCTATCGCCTGCGCATAGCAAACCAGATCATAAACCTCAGCGTAGACTCCACCGAGACCATCACAGTGAAGGCATCCTATCCCAAGATGTCAACAGGATATACCGTGAGCGGAAGTGAGGAATGTGCCACCATCAAAGACCTGGCTATCAAGCAGATAAACCTCCAGTCTTTTGTCATCGGCATCGAGAACAACCCAGCCATCGGATACGACGCCGCCGAGGATACCATCCGTAAGGTGATAGAACAGTATAAGGATTTCATCAAGCGCAACTATATCTACAAGCAGCCGATGAAGGCATCCTCATATTTCGCCCTGTTCCAGGCTCTGGGACAGCGACTCATCTTCAATCCCCGTGAGAGCAAGGAAGACATCAAGGCGTTCGCTGCCGTTGCCACAAGCTGGGATACATACTATCCCGGTTCGCTTCGTGGCGAAAACCTCCACAACATTGCCATCGAGGGAATGAAGAATGTGAGAATCATGCAGAACAAGCTCGCCGAAAGCCAGCAGGGCATCGACCCCTCGAAGGTGCACACCTCTAATATCATAGAGATTGCTCTGCCTGACAACCATGGCAATGTGCGCCGCATCACTGACTTGGTAGGCAAGGCAGTGTTGCTCGATTTCCATGTCTTCGCATCCGAAGGTTCCACACAGCGCATCATGAAACTAAGGGAACTCTACAACAAATACCACTCTCGCGGACTGGAGATTTTCCAGGTGTCGCTCGATCCAGAGGAACATTTCTGGAAGACACAGACCGCAGCGTTGCCATGGATATCCGTGCGTGATGCCGATGGAGTGGACTCCAAGCTCCTAATGCTCTACAACATCCAGAAGTTGCCGACCTTCTTCCTCGTAGACAAGACGAACACCCTCTATAAGCGTGACGAGCAGATCAAAGACCTCGATGCTGAAATCCAGAAGATACTCTGATAGTATCTTCGTTGGCGGGGAGCAGTGGCGAATGCGCCCGCTCCAAATAAAATGACAGACAATTCAACTGACTATATATAAGGTATGCGCGCGCATACCTTATATTATATGCACAAACTACCCATTGACATCAAACCATCCAGACAATCGAAAACAATTGTCTGGTCGCTAACTGCCTGTATGTCAATACGCTATACTGAAAACCAGACAATCTGACGATTTTTTTTGTTTTTTCGCTGTCATCATATTTTCTCCAGTCTGTCGTGGCATCTTAATATCTTGGTAAGCTGGATTCTGTTAGTCTGTGACACTGCAAAAACAATTGTTTCACACCCATTACAGCCGTGTGACATCTGTTATATTAATAAGTGTATATATGTCCGTCATCGTTGTACACTTATTGCTATCAGTGTGTAAGAAATAGGACCGTAATGTGAATAATTATGATTGTAAATATACATTTATACCTCTATTTTAGTTAAATTTTTGGGGAAAAGCAGTTTTTATTACCTTTAGTTTTGTTTGGAATGGAAATAATATATAAATTTGCAAAAACGTAACAATAATTTATTCATTCATTAATTTAGGGAAGAGAGTATTTATGGAAAAAAGACTAACAATGCTGTTGGCCTCCCTGTTCCTCTTCGTAGGAATGGCTCTGGCTCAAACAGAAGTCTCGGGTACCGTGATATCTCACGATGATGGTCAACCCGTTATTGGTGCTACAATCATGTTGAAGGGCACTAAGACAGGTACCGTTACGGATATCGACGGTAAATTCTCGCTGACATCAACCCAAAGTAATCCAACCATCATAGTGACTTATGTCGGTATGAAGGATGTAACCATGAAGGGCAAGAAAAACATGAAAATTGTTTTGGAGTCTAATGCACAAGAGATCGGCGAGGTCGTAGTTACAGGTATGCAGAAGATGGACAAGCGTCTGTTTACTGGTGCCACAACTAAGATTGATGCAAACAAGGCAAAACTTGACGGTGTGGCTGATATCAGCCGCTCGCTCGAAGGCCGTGCAGCCGGTGTATCTGTGCAGAACGTATCCGGAACGTTCGGTACCGCGCCAAAGATCCGCGTGCGTGGTGCTACCTCTATTTACGGTTCGTCAAAGCCACTGTGGGTGGTTGACGGTGTCATCATGGAGGACGTGACGGAAGTAGACGCCGACGCTCTCTCTTCTGGTGATGCAGCAACACTTATTTCAAGCGCCATCGCTGGTCTGA
>NZ_FR892588.1:4899-22458 GCF_000436015.1 Prevotella sp. CAG:592
GCTGGTCTGAACTCTGACGATATCGAAAGCTTCCAGATCCTGAAGGACGGTTCCGCTACATCTATCTATGGTGCACGCGCCATGGCTGGTGTGATCGTTGTTACCACAAAGCGTGGTAAGGCAGGTACCTCTAAGATCAGCTATACCGGTGAGTTCTCTTATCGCCTGAAGCCAAGCTACAAGGAGTTCAACATCATGAACTCTCAGGAGCAGATGGGTATATTCAAGGAGATGCAGAACAACGGTTTCTTCTCGTTCGTAAGCTCATACCGCGCAAGCAACTCAGGTGTGTTCGGTAATATGTACCACCTCATGAACCAGTACGACCCTGCAACTGGCAAGTTCGGTCTCGACAACACTCCAGAGGCTATGAACGCTTACCTCCAGCAGGCTGAGTATCGCAACACTGACTGGTTCGACCTGTTGTTCAACAACTCGATTTCGATGAACCACTCTATCAGTATGAGTTCTGGTACAGAGAAGGCTCAGTACTATGCTTCATTCAGCTTCATGGATGATCCAGGTTGGTACAAGAAGAGCAACGTTAAGCGTTATACTTCTAACATCAACGCTCTGTACAACATCAGCAAGAAGGTTTCTTTGAACATGATCGGTAATGCAGCTTATCGTAAGCAGCAGGCTCCTGGTACCACAAACTCAAACGGTATCAACGGTGTGACCGGTGACGTGTCGCGTAACTTCGACATCAACCCATATTCTTACGCTTTGAACAGCTCTCGTACTCTCGATCCAAATGCAGAGTATCAGAGAAACTACGCTCCGTTCAACATCTTCCACGAGCTCGACAACAACTACCTCAACTTCGACGTTGTTGACATCAAACTCCAGGCTGAACTCAAGTACAAGCCAATACGTACTGTGGAACTCTCTGTTTTGGGTGCTTACAAGTTCTCTACCACCACACAGGTGCAGACAATCACCGAGAACTCTAACCAGGCACTTGCATTCCGTGCTATGGACGACGCTACAATCCGTGATAACAACTCATGGTTGTACAAAGACCCGGACAGCGCAAACTCACTGCCTATCACAGTATTGCCATCTGGTGGTTTCTACCAGGAGACAAAGTATAAGATGAACAGCTGGGACTTCCGTGCTACAGCATCTTATAACGACGTTATCAAAGACGACCACATCATCAACGTATATGGTGGTATGGAGATCAACAACGTTGACCGTAACAGCACATACTTCAACGGTGTCGGTATGAACTTCGGCAATGGTCTGCTCGGAAGCTACGACTACCGCTACTTCAAGCAGGCAAGCGAGGAGAACTCAATGTACTACTCTGTAGGCAACGGCTACAGCCGTGAGGTTTCTTTCTTCGGTACTGCTACATATTCTTGGAAGGGCCGTTATACAATCAACGGTACTGTACGCTACGAGGGTTCTAACCGTCTGGGTAAGGCTGCAAGCGCCCGCTGGTTGCCTACATGGAACATCTCTGGAGCATGGAACGCTCATGAGGAGACATGGTTCGAGAAACTGAACAAGGTTCTCTCTCACGCTACTGTTAAGGCAAGTTACTCTCTGACCGGTGACAAGCCTGCCATCACAAATGCTAACGTAATCATCGGTAGCTACAACGTATGGCGTCCTTACACTGTTGACAAGGAGTCTGGTCTGCAGATCAACAGCTTCGCTAACCCTGACCTGACATACGAGAAGAAGCACGAGCTCAACCTCGGTATCGACCTCGGTTTCCTCAACAACAGAATCAACTTCTCGTTCGACTGGTATACTCGTAACAACTACGACCTCATCGGTCCGAAGCGTACAACTGGTGTAGAGGGTTCTATCCTCAACTATGCCAACGTAGCATCCATGAAGTCTCATGGTGAGGAGTTCACACTCAGTACACGTAACATCGTGACCAAGGACTTCACATGGTCTACTGACTTCATCTTCTCTCACACAAAGAGCCGTGTGACTGACCTCGACGCTCAGACACGTATCTACGACCTTATCTACGGTAACGGATTTACAATGAAGGGCTATCCTTACAGAGCTTTGTTCTCTATGGACTTCAAGGGCCTGAACAACTCTGGTCTCCCAACATTCGTAAACGAGAAGGGCGAGATCACTACAAGCGACATCGACTTCCAGTCTTACGACCTGTCTCATCTGAAGTATGAGGGTCCTACAGATCCTACAATCACCGGATCTCTCGGTAACGTGTTCTCTTACAAGAACTGGCACCTGAACATCTTCATGACATACTCGTTCGGTAACGTTACACGTCTTGACCCATCATTCGCTTACTCATATTCTGACCTCTCGGCTATGCCTAAGGAGTTCAAGAACAGATGGGTGGTTCCTGGAGACGAGCTGAGAACTACTATCCCAGCTATCGCCGACCTCAGAACAATCCAGAGCGATACATATCTGAACAGAGCTTACAACGCATACAACCTCTCTACAGAGCGCGTTGCAAAGGGTGACTTCATCCGTATGAAGGAGATTTCTCTCGCATACGACTTCCCTCTCAAGTGGATTAGCAAGATCGGTCTTACAAGCGCAAGCGCTAAGCTGCAGGCTACAAACCTCTTCTTGATCTATTGCGACGACAAGCTGAACGGTCAGGACCCTGAGTTCTTCAATGCCGGTGGTGTTGCAGCACCTATGTCTAAGCAGTTCACATTCACATTGCGTCTTGGTATCTAATCAATTAGTATACATTAATAAGATTATAATATGAAATATATAAAGTATTTAGCGGTGTCGGCGCTTTGCGCAATGTCACTTACTTCTTGTAATGACTATCTCGACAGACTGCCAGACGACCGCGCAGAGGTGAAGACGGTAAGCCAGGTTAAAGAGCTGCTTACGTCTGCATACCCTCAGGGAAACAACAATACCATTATGGAGCTTATGTCGGACAACGTTTCTGACAACGGTACTTCTTATGCTTCTACTCCGTTGAAGGACGAGCTGTATCGCTTCGAGGACGTTGACGATACTGGTAACGACTCTCCATATTTTGTATGGAACGAGCTCTACAAGTCGGTGGCTACTGCCAACCAGGCGCTCGAGTATCTCGGACAGGTTACTCCTACTGCGGAGTCTGCAGCTGTAGAGGCTGAGGCTAAGATGATCCGTGCTTACTCTATGTTCCAGCTCGCCACTACTTTCTGTATGGCTTGGGACGAGTCTAAGGCTGATGAGTATATGGGTCTTCCTTATCCGAAAGAGCCTGCCAAGTTCATCGGCGGACAGTATGACCGCGGAACTCTCCGTCAGCTCTATGCAAACATCGACAAGGATATCGAGGAAGCACTTCCAAAGATTGATGAGTCTATCTACACTGTTCCTAAGTATCACTTCAACAGAAAGGCTGCTTACGCATTCGCAGCTCGCTTCAACCTGTATTACAACAATATGGACAAGTGTATCGCGTATGCTAACGAGGTTCTCGGCTCTGACCCACGTTCTGTACTGCGTGACTTCGAGCAGTACACTCAGTTCGGTGCTCAGGATATCGGTAACAAGTATATCCAGTCTGGCGAGAAGGCTAACCTCATGCTGTTGGCTTCTTACTCTGCTGAGGGTTACATGGTAATCTACCCTGTATATCCACGTTTCCAGCACAACCAGAGCGTTTGCTCTTACGGTACATTCTGGGCTAAGGCTCCTTGGGGCCAGGGTTCAGGTACTGACGCACAGAAGGCACTGCTCTACTATGCTAACATGATGTACGGTAGCAGCACTGCTGTTCAGTTCCCAAAGATGTTGCCACAGATGGAAATCACCGACAAGATCAACCAGACAGGTTATCTCCACATTGTTGACCCGATCTTCACTGGTGACGAGACTCTTCTCTGCCGTGCAGAGGCTTATGCCCGCAAGAAGATGTACACTGAGGCTGTAGCCGACATCAATCTTTGGATTGAGAACCACTGCCGTGCTCAGAGCGGTGACGAGGTTCGTCCTGTGATGACAGAAGAGTTGATCAACGAGTTCATGGAGCAGCTCGACTATACTCCTGTAACATTGGAGTACTGGAGTGACCTTACAATCCGCAAGGAGCTTCACCCACAGGGATTCGAAATTGAGACAGGAACCCAGGAGAACATGATTAACCTCATCCTCCACATGCGTCGTCTGGAGACTATCTTCCAGGGACTCCGCTTCCCTGACTTGAAGCGTTACGGTATCGCATTCTCTCACCTCGTACAGCGTGAGGACCCACTCGTCTTCCAGACAGGTGACTTGAGAGGTGCCGTTCAGTTGCCAAACGATGTTATTAAGGCTGGTCTGCCAGCAAACCCACGTTGATTAAAATAATTAATTGGAAATATGAAAAAGATTAAATATTTAGGAATGCTGCTGATGATGTTCGCTGCAACTGCATCTTTCGTGGGATGTAGTGAGGACGACCTTGACTCAAAGAGCATCTTCGATACAAATCCTATCCAGCGTTCCGAATTCGATAACTGGTTGCTCAAGAACTATGTTCAGGAGTTCAACATCAACTTCCTCTATCACTACAACGACAAGGAGGCTGACCAGAACTATAACGTTACTCCTGCACAGACAGACAAGGCCATCGCTATCGCAAAGCTCATGCAGCACATGTGGCTCGGAGCTTATGTAGAGGTAGCCGGCGCTGACTTCCTGAAGACCTATACTCCACGAGTTATCCAGCTTTCTGGTTCTTATAAGTATGACACCAACGGTCAGATCGTGCTCGGTACTGCAGAGCAGGGTATGAAGGTGATGTTCTACGGCGTTAACGAGCTTGATATCGACAACGTTCGTGTGAACTCTACCGATCCATACGAGTCAAAGGGCACAAAGCCTCTTGACCTGAACTACTGGTTCTTCCACACTATGCACCATGAGTTCTGCCATATCCTTACTCAGACCAAGAACTACTCAACTGATTTCCAGACTATCAGTGCCGGTGGTTACCACTCAACTGACTGGGTCAACGTAAAGGATAAGGATGCTGCTACAGAGGGATTCGTTTCTGGATATGCAAGCCAGGAGTACAACGAGGACTTCGCCGAGATCTATGCTTACTATGTAACACTGTCTGAAGAGGGTTGGAACAAGATCATCGAACAGGCTGGCGAGAATGGAGCAAAGATCATCAACAAGAAGCTTGATATTGTAAGAAGTTATTTCCTCAACAGCTGGAATATCGATCTGGATACGATGCGTTCTGTCGTTCTCCGTCGTTCAAACGAGGTAACTTCCCTTGATTTACGTAAACTTGATTAATGGAGGAGGATAAAAATATGAAGAAGATTTTAAGTCTTTTGGCTTTCATCATGGGAGTGTTCGCGTTCTCTTCATGTGTGTCTGATGTAGACGACGTGTTCAGCGACAGCGCGGCAAACCGTGCGCAGAAAGCTCTTACAGAGACAAAGACTCTTTTGGAGTCGGCTCCAAACGGATGGAGAGTTGAATATTATGGTGATGTCACATACGGTGGATACAATGTATTCATGAAGTTCGAGGGTGACAGCGTGACTGTAGCAAGCGAGAAGGTTGGCAAGGGTCAGGCTGCCGGTTATGATGCAAACGGAAATGCACTGACTTGCAAGTCTCACTTCAAGCTGGAGCAGAGTATGGGTGTCGTTCTTTCTCTCGACGACTATAACAGCATCTTCCATTACTTCGCAGAGCCTAACAATGATGACTTCGGTACTGCAGGTACCGGTTTCGAGGGTGACTTCGAGTTCCGCGTCGTTTCTGCTTCTGCAGAGAAGATCGAGTTGAAGGGCAAGAAGCATGGCGCCCGCATCTATATGTATCCGATGGCTGCTGACATGTCATGGGGTGAGTATATGAAGCAGGTTGACGAGGCTGAGGAGTTCATGACTTCACGTACATACACTCTGCAGTGGGGTGAGGATACAGAAAACGCTATCTATACCCAGTCTACCTATCGTTGTCTGAATTTCTACACAACTGACGAAGATGGCAAGGTTCAGGTTGTTGCTGCTCCTTACATCGTAACTCCAGAGGGATACAAGTTCTATAAGGAGGTTACTGTAAAGGATACCAAGTTGAACGGTTTCACCAAGGGTGACACTCAGGACTTCTTTGTGGCTACAGGTGTTGAGAACGTGAAGCTCTTCACAGAGGTTCCTACATTGTTCGATACATTCAAGCGTGGTCTCTGGTATCTCACATACGATGACATGGGAACATACGGCCAGAGCAAGTGGGAGACTCTCTTCGAGAAGCTCGGTAAGGCTGACAATGACAAGAAACGTGCACGCCTCTACTATGCTGCTGTAGGTTATGTTTCTGACAAGTATCCTGCTGGATTACTTATGGCTACAGCCACTGAGTCTCAGGTTATCATCGGTATGACATTCAATGCCGTTTCTGATGGCAACGGTGGTTACTATGGAGACCGTGTTGAGATGAAGTCAAATGTCGGTAAGAGTAACAACCCTGGTAAGAAGTATTACAAGAATGACAAGTATGGTGGTATGTCGGCAATCGACCCATTCTGCGGTGGCTTTGGCCACACATTCCAGATCACTACAGACAATGTACGTCATCCGTCTTACCTCATCCTGACAGACTTGAACGATCCTACTAACGTGATTAAGGTTTGGGCTCAGTCTAAGGGCTACCCATTCGGCGACCGCGACAAGGAAGAGAAAGAATAATCAGTGAATAAACAATAGGGTGGGCGAGACCCGCGTTTCGCTCACTCTATTCAAAAAGCAAAAAAAACATTTAAATTAATTTTTAGTATTATGAGAAAATTTTTACTATCTGCTTGCGCCGCAGTGGTTTCACTCGCAGCAAGCGCACAGGTTTTGCAGACACCTCTCTGTAAAACAGTGTTGAATAACAACGTTAAGTTTGATGACATGACTTCTGTCAAGGCTATCAAGAACGTTAAGTCTAACGCTAAGAAGGCAGCTCCTGCCCGCATCGCTCACGACGGTATCTATGGTCTTTATATTTCAGGTTACACTGAACTCGATGACAAGTGGAGCTGCGACAGCGTTATCGTAGAGAAGGTAAATGTTAAAGACGAGGAGACTAATACAACTTACAACACTAAGTTCAAATTCTGCTCTGAGAACGCTCCTACTGAGTTCTATGGTGTGTATGATGCTGCTGCTGGTACAATTACTTGTCCTGTTCAGTACAGCGGTGGATACTCAGGCAATACTACTCAGGGTCCTGTAGACTATAAGTTCATTGTTGGTACTCTCCTTCCTTCTGGTGACCAATTCACATTCTCTGAGGATCCATTAGTATTCACAGTTGATGAGGATGGTACTCTCCTGCTCGACGTTGAGGAGGGCGGCGCTCTCGCTAATATCATCGAGGGTATGAACACAATCTGGAACTTCTTCTTCAGCCTCGAGTTGAAGCCAGCCAATGCTGTTATCTCATATAGCAGACCGGGTCGTCAGCAGGGAACTTATGACGATTTCGTTCACGCTGCATACGTAGAGGATTATACTAATAACGTTTCTGTTTACGGTTTCGCATGGTTCCAGCCTTCAAGCGGTATGGGTATGAGCACTATTACTACTCTTGACATTGACAAGGATTTGAATGTTCTCCTTACAGGTCCACAGAATGCATTCTCTGTAGCACCATTTGGAATCCAGGATGAAGGAGCTGGTAAATATTTCAAGATCTGCGGAACTAAGCCTGCAGCAGAGGAAGGCTATGTAGAGGTTGATACTGGTGATCCTTCTTACGTTCATGGTATGCTCTCTGGTAACAAGATCATTATGGACTCATTCCCTGTATTCACAAACTTCTGGAATGACCCTGCAACAGGTGAGCAGAGTGCTTATGGTTTCTGGTACTTGAACTATGTTATCACTCTCGACGAGGGAGTATTCAAGGCTGATCCAAGTTATGCTGGAATCAACGGCGTTACAGAGACTTCTGTAAAGAACGTTAAGACTTACAACCTCTTCGGTCAGGAGGTTCCAGCTAATACTAAGGGCTTGGTAATCCGTGGCGGCAAGAAGTTCTTCAACAAGTAATCAGTCTTGCTGATATTTGCCTTAAATGGCAAAAGTATATTGCCCGTGGCGTCTGTCACGGGCTTTTTTGTGCTCTTTTTCTTCTTCTTTGTTATTTTTGCTTAAAATTATTTTGACGTATCTCATTTCTTGCTATCTTTGTAAATTGAAATGAAGAACATGTTATATTGCCGAGTAATTTATTTTCGCAATCTATAATAATTTGCAATTAAAAATATGAAAAAGTCATTTGCTTTGACCATTGTGTCGCTTGCTCTTGCATTGTCGGCACAGGCAATCCGCCCTATCCACAAGGCGTTTCCAGTAAAACAAAGCGATGGTACCACCGTGATGCTCTATAAGAACGGTGACGGTCATCTCGCTTTCTACACCACAGAAGACCATCAGGTCGTTGTACGCAATGCCGACGGCACACTCTGCTATGCCAAGCTTGTGGGAACAGACCTTGTTGCTACCGACGTTGTAGTTCACGACATCACCAGCCGCACAGCTGATGAAATCGCTTTCGTCCAGTCGAATACGCTGAAGCCTACAGACCAGGCACTCGCCAAGCTTGCTTCCGCAAGACCAAGACTTGCCGGCGCACAGAAGGTCGGAGGCTCGTCTACTTCTGACGGTCTCGGAAAATACGGTACCAGCGCTACTGGCCCTATTCCGACAATCGGCAACATCAAGATACCTGTAATTATGGTTGAGTACACCGACACCAAGTTCCAGCCCGAGATGACTACCGAGAAACTTAGCAAGATGTTCAATGCAGAGGGATATGCTGAAGACAACAAATGGGAGAAAGGTTCCGTTCGTGATTATTTCAAGGCACAGAGCCGTGGAATGTTCACTCCGGAATTCGTAGTGCTGGACAAGGTGCAGCTCTCTAAAGGATACGCATACTATGGCAAGAACTCAGGCGGTGCCCATGGAACCGGCGATGTCAACGCACTCGCAATGGTAAAAGAGGCTGTTTCGCTGGCAGTAGCAAACGGAGCCAATTTCGACCAGTTCAAGGTAAATGGAAAGATTCCTAACGTAGTTGTATATTATGCAGGTTGCGGTGAGGCAACAGGTGGCGACGACAACACCATCTGGCCACACGAGCTCGACCTTCCGTTGTCATACGGTAACATGAGCGGACATATCTTCAGCTCATATTTCGTGGGCAATGAGCTTTACGGAACAACAGAGCAGTATCTGCCAATGGGTATCGGAGTGCTCGTTCATGAGTTCGGTCATGCCATGGGTCTGCCGGATTTCTACGATCCGACATATTCTTACCAGGGCGATTCGGCTTTCGGCTATTGGTCAGTGATGGACGGTGGAGCATACGTAGACTATGCCTACGCTCCAATCGGATACAATGCCTATGAGCGCAGCTTCATGGGATGGCTCGACATCAAGGAAGTGCCGGAGTCAGGTCTCGTTACTCTCGCCAACCCTAATTCTGCAGAGGGCGATATGGCGGTAATGTTCCGCAATCCTAAAAACACCATGGAGTATTTCATCTTTGAGAACCGTCAGCCCGGCACATGGTATCCAGAGGACTCCGGTTCAGGAGTCCTGCTCACCCGTATCTCTTATAATCCATCAGCATGGATGTATAACTCGGTAAACACCAACCAGACAAAGAAGCGTGCGATGGTAGTTCCTGCAGATGGAGCATTGCTCTCTGACGACCAGGGCAGTGAGTACACACTCTTCGGCAATGGAGTGAACTACAAGACAGAATATAGATACTTTGACGGTAGCACAGAGAACGACCGTCCTGTATACGGCATCATGAAGCAGCCGGACGGAAGCATCGTCATCAGCTTCAAGGACCAGAACGCCAAGCCGGAGCCTATAGCAGATGGTGGTGTCTATGAGAAGATTACCGATGTAAGCCAGCTTAATACAGACGACGTGGTGGTATTTGCAAATGAGGCAGCAGGCGTTGCAACAGCAGATGCCAAGAAGACACTCTTCACTGCAGTTTACACCAAGTTCGAGGACGGCAAACTATATGGCAACAGCATGGTTCAGGAGTTCAAGCTCACCAAGAACACTTCAGACTGGTATATCCGTTACAACACTACCGGCCACAAATATCTCTGCGCCACATCTTCCGGCGTTGGATCTACAACGAAGATTGACAAGAACGTATTCGCTTCTATCAACATTGAAGGAGGTGATGCCACTATCCAGTTCACCAAGACAAGATATGACAACAACAACTTCGCTTTCAGTCCTACCGGACTCTTCTTCTCTACCAACACCGGTATGCAGGGTGACTTCCAGATTTATCGTCTGATTCAAGGTTCCAACGGCATCAGCAATGCTATAGTTGACGAGAAGCCGGCAGACAACCGCATGTTCAACCTCGCCGGTCAGCAGGTGGGTGACGACTACAAGGGTATCGTCATCCAGAACGGCAAGAAGTTCATGAAGAAGTAATTCCTTGATATTATAACGCCGTGGCCACTTCCGTGGCGTCAGGCATATAATGACATAATCCAGCTCCCGCTTTGGTTCCGAAACAGGAATCCATGGCGGGAGCTTTCGTATATATATCCTCCGACCATTGCGTCTTCAGAAATTTCTATGCCTGGAAACGCTTGCGTATGTCGGATATAATTTGTAGATTTGCAAAATCATCGGCTTTATCACCGCCAATGATTATCTATTCACCTATGATAAACGAAATAGACCACATTTCCGTAGAGTCAGCCATGCAGGTTTACAACGGGCCCTCCATCGAGCACGACCTGCTGATTTTCGACGACTTTGAAGAACTTCCAGTTATCGGCATTCCCAAGCGTATGGACTGTATTTTCCTCGCCGTATGTCTCGGCGGAGAAGCACATTATACAGTAGACACCGAGGAACGCACCGTCAAGGCAAACGATGTAATTATCATCAGCGAAGGACAGGTGCTCAACAACAGCTGGTTCAGCGACGACCTTTCAGGCATCGCCATCATGATGTCGGAAGATTTCTTCAACGAAGTGATAAAAGGCGTTCACGACCTCTCCTCACTCTTCCTCTTCTCCCGCAGCCATCCAGTTTTCGAACTCTCTGCCGAAGAAGTGGAAACTCTCATGACATATCTCCGTATCATAAAGCATAAAGTGGAGACCACCGACCACCATTTCCGCAGAGATGTGGTACGTTCCCTCATGGCAGCCATGATCTATGATATCAGCCATGTGATGTATGGAGTGCAGCAGGGCGACAGGCGCAAGCAGACCCGTGCCGAGTCTATCTTCACAGAGTTCATCCGTCTGGTGGAGCAGAACTTCAGAGCCGAGCGCCGCGTGTCCTGGTATGCCGAGCGCCTCTGCATCACACCCAAGTACCTCTCTGAGACCGTGAAGACCATCAGCCACCGCACGCCAAACGAATGGATAGACAAATATGTGACCCTCGAACTGCGTGTGCAGCTCAAGAACACGTCGAAGAGCATAAAGGAAATCGCCAAAGACCTCAATTTCCCCAACCAGTCGTTCCTCGGCAAATATTTCAAGGAGCATGTAGGTATGTCTCCTTCGGCATATCGCAAGAGTTGACAAGCCCCATAAATGCCTCTGATACAGCAATATTTTGCTTTCCAGAGGCTTAATGTCATAAAAAAAAGTAATAAATCAGACAATTTTCCCGATTATTGTAAGTAATTCGCTAACTTTGCCAAGATTTATTAGGTGCGAATTATCAAGTATAAGATATTATATAACAGATGTTGTTAAAACAATAAGTTTTTTTAGATGAACGTAATTACGAAAACAGTTCAATTGCCTGATGGCAGAACCATCAGCATTGAAACCGGGAAAGTGGCAAAACAGGCTGACGGCTCTTGTGTGCTCCGTATGGGCAACACCGTTTTGCTCGCCACCGTTTGTGCCGCAAAAGATGCAGTTCCCGGAACAGATTTCATGCCTTTGCAGGTAGAGTACAGAGAACAGTATGCCGCAGCAGGACGTTTCCCTGGCGGTTTTACAAAGCGCGAAGGCAAAGCAAGCGACAATGAGATTCTTACATGCCGACTGGTAGACCGCGCATTGCGCCCACTATTCCCAGCAGATTTCCACGCTGAAGTATATGTCAACGTGATTCTTTTCTCTGCCGACGGAGTAGACCAGCCAGACGCTCTGGCAGGTTTCGCTGCATCATGCGCCTTGGCATGTTCAGATATTCCTTTCGAGTGCCCAATCTCTGAAGTACGTGTGGCACGCATCAACGGCGAATATGTCATCAACCCAACCTTCGCACAGATGGAAGAGGCAGACATGGACCTCATGGTAGGTGCTTCTGCTGAGAACATCATGATGGTAGAGGGTGAGATGAAGGAAGTGTCGGAGCAGGATCTGCTCGGCGCTCTGAAGGCTGCCCAGGAGGCTATCCGTCCGATGTGCGAGCTTCAGACAGAACTGTCAAAGGAACTCGGCACCGACGTGAAGCGTGAATACTGCCATGAGGTGAACGACGAAGACCTGCGCAAGCAAATCAACGACGAGCTTTATCCAAAGGCATACGATGTTACGAAGCAGGCTCTCGACAAGCAGGCTCGTCAGGATGCTTTCGACAAGATCCTCGCCGACTTCCAGGAGGCTTACACTGCCGCTCATGCAGACCTCACCGAAGAGGAGCTTGAGGAGAAGGTGGCACTCATGGAGAAATACTACCACGACGTGATGCGTGACGCAATGCGCCGTTGCATCCTCGACGAGGGCATACGCCTCGACGGCCGTAAGACCAACGAGATCCGTCCTATATGGTGTGAGGTCAGCCCACTGCCAATGCCACACGGAAGTTCTATCTTCACACGTGGCGAGACACAGTCGCTCACCACATGTACCCTCGGTACAAAGCTCGACGAGAAGATGGTTGACGATGTGCTCGACAAGAGCTACATGCGTTTCCTCCTCCACTATAACTTCCCTCCATTCTGTACTGGTGAAGCCAAGGCACAGCGCGGCGTAGGCCGTCGTGAGATTGGCCACGGTCATCTGGCATGGCGTGCGCTGAAGGGACAGATTCCAGCAGACTATCCATACACAGTGCGTCTCGTTTCTCAGATTCTTGAGTCAAACGGTTCTTCATCAATGGCAACTGTATGTGCCGGCACATTGGCGCTCATGGATGCCGGTGTTCCTATGAAGAAGCCTGTATCAGGTATCGCCATGGGACTCATCAAGAACCCGGGAGAAGACAAGTATGCTGTGCTGAGCGATATCCTCGGCGACGAGGACCACTTGGGCGATATGGACTTCAAGACCACCGGTACAAAGGACGGTCTTACTGCCACACAGATGGATATCAAGTGTGACGGTCTGAGCTTTGACATCCTTGAGAAGGCACTCATGCAGGCTAAGGAAGGCCGTGAGTACATCCTCGGCAAGCTCACCGATACTATCGCTGAGCCACGTGCAGAGCTCAAGCCACAGGTTCCACGTATCGAGGCATTCGATATTCCGAAGGAGTTCATAGGTGCCGTTATCGGTCCTGGTGGCAAGATCATCCAGCAGATTCAGGAAGAGTCGGGTGCTACAGTAACCATCGATGAGACTGACGGCAAGGGCAAGGTTCAGGTCAGTGCTCCTAACAAGGAAAGCATCGACAAGGCAATCTCAAAAATCCGTGCCATCGTTGCCATCCCAGAGGTCGGCGAGGTTTACGAGGGAACTATCCGCTCTATCATGCCTTATGGCTGCTTCGTAGAGATCATGCCAGGCAAGGACGGACTTCTCCATATCTCAGAAATCGACTGGAAGCGTCTGGAGACAGTAGAGGAGGCAGGTCTGAAGGAAGGCGACAAGATTCAGGTGAAACTCATGGAGATCGATCCTAAGACCGGCAAGTATAAGCTCTCACACCGTGTACTCGTTCCGAAACCAGAGGGATACGTAGAACGTGAGCGCCGTCCGCGTCCAGAGCGTGGTGAGCGTCGTCCTCGTCCGGAGCGCGGCGAGCGTCGTCCACGTGGCGACCGCTTCAACAATGGCGAGCCACGTCGTTTCGAGCACAAGAGCAATGAGTCTAACGACTTCCACGATCCAATGGCGGAGCGTGAGCCAAAAGACTTCAATGACTCTCTCGATCACCTCGACTAAGAGTAAATCCAAGCAGGCAGTCATTAAATAGTTTTATAACGGTCTAATGACTGTTTTGAGTTTAACATAAAGAAAATCCCCACGATGTCCGTAACGGATAATCGTGGGGATTTTCCTTGATGGTAGTGACTGATAGAGGTAATCCTCAAACAGTTCAAAGGCTGAATTATCTTATATTCTGATTTCTTTCATATTCTGATTCCTTTTGGTTGTCAGAACATTCTGAATTGTCAGAACATCCTGCTCACACGCTTTATGCCTTCAACAAGCGTGTCAACCTCTTCTTTTGTGTTGTAGAGGCCGAACGACGCCCTTACCGTACCTTGTATGCCCAAACGTATCATAAGCGGTTCAGCGCAATGATGGCCCGTTCTGACGGCAATTCCCAGGCGGTCGAGCAGCGTTCCCATGTCGAGATGATGGATGTCGCCGACGAGGAACGACACCACGGCGTCTTTGTGGTCAGCCTCTCCGAAGAAACGCATGCCCTCTATCTCCCTCATCCGTTTCATCGCATACTCCGTAAGTTCAGTCTCATGGCGCTGTATCTCATCCATTCCTATGCCCTGCAGATAGTCGATGGCAGTGGCAAGACCATGTGTCGCCACATAGTCAGGAGTGCCAGCCTCAAATTTGAACGGCAGTTTCTCAAACACCGTCTTCTCGAAGCTCACGCTCTCTATCATCTCTCCGCCACCCTGATATGGCGGCATGCGGTCGAGCCAGTCCTCCTTGCCGTAGAGCACTCCCACACCAGTAGGACCATACATCTTGTGTCCGCTGAACGCCATGAAGTCGCAGTCCAGATCCTGAACGTCCACCTTGAAGTGAGGAACGCTCTGCGCACCGTCAAGCATAAATGGCACACCATGTTCGTGGGCTATGCTTATCATCTCCTTCACCGGGTTTATCGTTCCCAGCACGTTGCTCACATGCGCCACGCTCACTATCCTGGTGCGTTCGCTGAAGAGCTTCCTGTATTCGTCCATCAGGATTTCACCCTTGTCGTTCATCGGTATCACCTTCAGACAGATGCCCTTCTTTGCCGCCTGCAGCTGCCACGGCACGATGTTGGAGTGGTGCTCCATAGTGGAAACTATCACCTCGTCGCCCTCGCCCATAAACTCATCGGCAAACGACGACACCACGAGGTTCAGCGCCTCGGTAGTTCCTCTGGTGAATATCACCTCGTTGGTAGACTTTGCGTTGATAAACGCTCTCACCTTCTCTCGTGCCGCCTCATGCAGGTCGGTGGCCTGTTGCGACAGGTAGTGGACACCACGGTGAACATTGGCGTTCACGTTGAGATATTCATCTCTCATCGCATCGAGCACACAGAGCGGCTTCTGTGTCGTTGCGCCGTTGTCCAGGTATACCAGCGGCTTGCCGTACACCTCGCGGCCCAGAATAGGGAAATCCTGGCGTATCTTGTTAATGTCGTACATTGTCGTTTATAGTTTTATTTCATAAGCCAGACGAGCTGGCTCTTCTACTTACACAATTTGCAGCCCTCACATTTGTTCAGTTCGCCTCTGAAGCGCTTTTCCACGAGATAGTGCAGACGGTCGCGCAGCGGCTCCAGTTTCATGTGGTCTATCACCTCGTTGATGAAGGCGAATTCCAGCAGCAGCTTAGCCTCCTTCTTGCTTATTCCGCGCTGCTGCATATAGAATAGGGCAGCGTCGTTGAGCTGTCCCACGGTGCTGCCGTGAGCACATTTCACGTCGTCGGCATAAATCTCCAGTATAGGCTGCGTGAACATGCGTGCCGTCTTGGTGGTGCATAGGTTCTGGTTTGTCTCCTGCGATGTGGTGTGCTGTGCACCGTGGCGCACGAGCACCTTTCCGGCAAAGGCTCCCACGGCATTTTCGTCGAGCACATATTTGTATAGCTCGTTGCTTGTGCAGTGGCCCACCTTGTGGTCAATCAGCGTGTTGTTGTCCACGTGTTGGTCCTTGTCGGCTATCACGCATCCGGCGAGGTTGCATTCGGCACCCTCACCCTCGAACACGAGGTCTGTGCGGTTGCGGGTCGTACCATTGTGCAGCGTTATCACGTTGTGGTTCACCCTGCTGTTAGCCTGCTGGCTGATGAACACGTTGCTCACCCTCACGTTCTTGGCATGAGTCTCCTCCAGACAGTAGAGGTCAAGTCCGGCATTCTCTCCCACATAAGCCTCTATCACCTGTGTGGCGAGGAAGCGGCGGTCGTCGGCGGCATGGTCGCAGAAGAGCAGTTTTATTTCAGCACGGTCTTCCACGATGATCAGCACCCGGCGGTTCACCATCAGGTCAACGTCAGACCTCAGTATGTTTATCACCTGTATCGCCCTGTCCACCACAGTGCCCTTCGGCACGTATATCAGCAGGCCGTCCTGCGCCAGCATAGTGTTCAGCGCCGTGATGCCGTCCTCCTCCGTCTTCGCTATCTTGGCGTAGTATCTGCTTATCAGTTCCGGCTTCTCGGCGGCGATTCTTGCCAGAGAGTCAACGATCACTCCCTCTGGCAGTTCCTTCTTGGGCAGTGCCTTGTCGTAGAAACTGTCGTTCACCACGAAGTATAGCGAAGTGCTAAGGTTCGGCACATCGCATTTGAAAGCCTTGTAAGGGTCAACCGGGATTTCCAGACGGTTGATGTTCAGACCATAGTCCGGTTCAAACAGCGATGGAATGTCGGTGTATTTGTATCTTTCCACCTTCTTCGTAGGAAATCCGAGACGCTTGAAGTTCTCGAAAGCCTCGTCCCTCACGGCGTTCATCACCTCGCAGCTGTGTTTCCGCAGCATGTCGCGGCATTCACCGTAGAGATCGATATATTGTTTTTCGCTTTGCATATCTTACAGTTCTCCTATTTCTTCCTTTATCCAGTCGTATCCTCGGGTCTCAATCTCCTTGGCGAGCTCCGGTCCTTCAGTCTTCACGATGCGTCCCTTGTAGAGCACGTGTACAACGCTTGGCTTTATCATGTCGAGCAGTCGCTCGTAGTGTGTGATGACGATGGTGGAAGTCTCCGGGGTGTGCATCTTGTTCACGCCCTCTGCCACGATGCGCATGGCGTCAACATCGAGTCCCGAGTCTGTCTCGTCCAGAATGCTCAGTTTCGGTTCGAGCATAGCCATCTGGAAAATCTCGTTGCGTTTCTTTTCTCCGCCGCTGAATCCCTCGTTCACAGAGCGGCTTGCCAGTTTGCTGTCCAGCTCCACCACCTTGCGTTTCTCTTTCATCAGCTTGAGGAATTCGCCCGCTGTCAGCGGCTCCTTGCCTTCATATTTGCGCTTTTCGTTGATGGCAGCCTTCATGAAATTGTTCATCGACACTCCCGGAATTTCCACCGGATACTGGAATGAGAGGAACAGTCCCTCGTGTGCACGGTCTTCAGGCGACATCTCCAGCAGGTTCTTGCCGTTGAAAATCACTTCGCCTTCAGTAACCTCATAGAGAGGATTGCCCACGAGCACGGCGCTCAGCGTACTCTTTCCC
>NZ_FR892588.1:22478-43089 GCF_000436015.1 Prevotella sp. CAG:592
CCCGAACCGTTAGGTCCCATTATGGCGTGGGTCTCACCGTCCTTCACCGTAAGGTTGATGCCTCTAAGTATCTCTTTGTCGCCGATCTTGGCGTGCAGGTTTTTTATCTCTAACATATTATCGTTCTTTCTTTTTGTTTCCTTATGTTTTTTGCAAGTCATTATCCCACGGTGCCTTCGAGCGATACGCTCAGCAGCTTCTGTGCCTCCACGGCAAACTCCATCGGGAGCTTGTTGAGCACCTCCTTGGCATATCCGTTTACTATCAGTCCTATAGCCTGTTCTGTCGGTATGCCGCGCTGGTTGCAGTAGAAGAGCTGCTCCTCGCTTATCTTGCTCGTCGTTGCCTCATGTTCCACCACTGCCGAGTCGTTGTGGATGTCCATATACGGGAAAGTGTGCGCTCCGCAGTCGCTGCCCAGCAGCAGTGAGTCGCACGATGAGTAGTTGCGGGCGTTTTCGGCGTTCGCCGTGGCGCGCACCAGTCCGCGGTATGAGTTCTGGCTGTGTCCGGCAGATATACCCTTGCTGATGATGGTGCTCTTGGTGTTCTTTCCGATGTGTATCATCTTGGTGCCCGTGTCAGCCTCCTGGTAGTTGTTCGTCACGGCAACACTGTAGAACTCAGCCTGCGAGTTGTCGCCGCGCAATACGCACGACGGATATTTCCATGTTATTGCCGAACCCGTCTCCACCTGTGTCCAGGATAGTTTGGAGTTCACTCCGCGCAGGTCGCCGCGCTTCGTCACGAGGTTCAACACGCCGCCCTTTCCGTTCTCATCGCCCGGATACCAGTTCTGCACGGTAGAGTATTTCACCTCCGCATTGTCCTTCACGATGATTTCCACTATGGCGGCATGCAGCTGGTTCTCGTCTCTCATCGGTGCTGTGCAGCCCTCCAGATACGACACGTAGGCATCGTCTTCAGCGATTATAAGCGTGCGCTCAAACTGTCCCGTGTTTCTCGCGTTGATTCTGAAATAAGAGCTCAGCTCCATCGGACATCTCACTCCCTTGGGGATGAAAACAAACGAACCGTCGCTGAACACGGCACTGTTGAGGGCGGCGAAATAGTTGTCGCGGTATGGCACCACGCTTCCCAGATATTCCTTCACCAGGTCGGGGTGCTCCTTTATCGCCTCGCCGATAGAACTGAATATTATACCCTTCTCGGCGAGTTTCGCCTTATAGGTGGTCTTCACCGACACGGAGTCCATGATGGCATCCACTGCCACTCCGCTCAGCGCCAGACGCTCTTCGAGGGGAATACCCAGCTTGTCGAAGGTCTTCATCAGCTCCGGGTCAATCTCCTTGTTCACTGGTTTCTTTGCCAGCGGGTCGGCATAGTACGATATTGCCTGATAGTCAATCTCCGGCAATTTCACGTGTCCCCATGTTGGCTGTTCGAGCGTCTTCCAGTAGTTGTATGCCCGCAGTCTGAATTCGAGCATCCATTCCGGTTCGCCCTTCTTCTTTGAGATGAGTCTCACGATGTCCTCGTTCAGACCGTTCTCGATGACGTCTGTGTGCACGTCGGTGGTGAAGCCGAACTCATATTTCTGCTCTGCCACCTGCTTTACAAACTCGTTTTTTGTATCTTTAGTTTCCATACTTCTTTTGATGTTCACACATTATTATATGTTGAATTTGCAAAGTTACTAATTATTGCCTCTTTATTTGCAGCGTTTGATGATTTTTTACCACTTTGCCGACACACTTTCTGATATCCGGTGCTTTTTCCTCTTTTTCAGTCGCACTTTTCAGTCATAATGACCTATTGTGGGTGAATGGGGCAATAGATTTGCGGGTTGGGGTTAGAGATGAAAATAAGGGTAGGGTAGAATCTGTGCTGACCGACTCGCCAGCTTTAGAAAAGCGGAATAATACGGCAAGATGAAAAAGTTTCCTTATCCCACACCAATCAGCATGGGATAAGGAAACGGTATGCTGTGTCATCTCAACCAAGCCTCCGGGTTGAGTTTTGTGAATCCTTTGTGTAGCTGGAACTGCAACACGCCGTTGCCGTCCACTGCTCCAATCGACTGTCCGGTGGACACGCTCTGACCGACGTGTACGTTGACTGAAGACAGGTTGCAATATACCGAGATATACTGTCCGTGGCGTATCATTACGCCCTTCACACCCATCACGGTGAAGATCTTGCTCACCTCGCCGTTGAATATCGACCTCACGCCGGCTCCGGCGCCACACTTTATGTTGATGCCCTTGCTGTCGAGTCTCACGTTGCTGAGACCCTCCACGTTATACTGTCCGTAATGTGTGATGATGCGGCCCGATGCCGGCATAGGCAGACGACCGCGGTTGCTCTCGAAATTATGGTTCAGCGCACGGTCAGCGCTGCTCACCGACGCAGCCACCCTGTTCTCTTCGTTTGCCTTTGCCACCTCAGAGTCGTGTCTCCTCTTGTCGGCAGCCGCCTTGCGCTCAGCCGCCTCACGGTCAGCTTCCGCCCTGCGGGCAGCCGCCTCCGCCTTGGCACGCGCCTCGGCATCCCTCTTCTCGGCAGCCGCCTTCGCAGCCTCCGCCTTGAGACGAGCCTCACGCTCCTTTGCCTCCTTGATGCGACGGGCGTTCTCTCTGGCTGCCGCCTCCGCTTCCGCCTTCTTGCGTGCCAGTTCAGCCTCACGTTTGCGCTTCGCCTCTGCGGCAGCGGCAGCCTTGCGTCTTGCTTCCGCTTCGGCACGCGCTTTCGCCTTAGCCACCTCTTCGGCGATGAGACGGTCAATCTGTGAGTTCAGCGCAGCGTCCTTCTTGCGCTGTTCGTTGATTATGGCCTGTATCGTCTTCTGCTGTTTCTGCAGCGAGTTCACCATTTTCTGCTGCTCTGTCTGCTTTCCTTGCAGTGCAGTCTTCTCCTGCTGTCCCTTATAGAGCATTGTGTTCTTCTCGCCCTTCACGGTCTCCAGCTGCTTGTGCTTGTTGGTTATCTGGTTCTGCTTGTTCTTCACCATCTCGCCCTGGGCACGCTGGTATGCGGCGTATTCCCTTACGAATCTCAGTCGGCGATACATCTGTGTGAGACTGTTGGCGCTGAAGATGAACATCAGTTTGTCTTGTATCGTACGGGTTCTTGCCAGGTAGCGCATCGACTTGATGTATTTCGCCTTTCGGTCGTCGAGCTGCTGTTCCAGGGTAGACAGCTGTGCTTTCAGCATAGAGATGTTACCTTCGATATGGGTGATATCCTTCTGTATGCCGTCGATTGTCTTCTGGTGCTGGTCAATCTCGCCGTTGATGGTCATGAGGTCGTCGAGTCGTTTCTTCACGTCAGCCATGTTGGCACGCAGCTTCTGTTCCTGTTCGCGAATCTGCTTCTGAACAGCCGCGCGCTGGTTCTGCAGTCCGCGTATCGATGCATTTGTGTATGTGGGTTTCTTTTTTCCCTTTGCGGTGCGTTTCTTTCCGCCTTTTGCCGCAGTCCTTTTCCCGCCTTTAGCCGCAGTGGAGGCTTTGCGTACGGGTTTCTTCTTGGCCACGGCAGTCGTCGTGGTCTTCTTCTTCGTCTGTGCGTCAGAGGTGGCAAACGGCATGTTCGCCACGGTGAGAGCCAATATTAAAATGATTAAACGATACATTTTCCTTTGGTATATCTTATCTTTTTTTTGTTTATCCAATCCTCCTACAGTCCGCCCAACTGGTTCATGATATCCTCAACGCTCACCTGCTTGTATTTCGATGAAACCGTTGTTTTTGCCTCCCATTTGTCGTCGGTGTCCAGAGAGTTGAGTTGCAGACGGAGCGACATCTTGTTGGCGTTGCGCACCGCCTTGGTGCTCATTGTCAGGAGGATGTCGGTAGGGAATTTCTTCGTACCGAGTGGCTTGAAGTTAGAATATCTGCATGTCACCGATGCCGCATCGCTTTTGTTGGCGTTATAATTTGCCTTCACCGAATTAATCAGAGCCGTGTTCGGGTCGGCAGTCCATTCGTATGACATCTTGTTGTAGGCGAGCGCCACGTGGTTGCTGTTGGAAGCCCCGACATTGAGCGTCACGTTGAAGTTTTTCAGCGATGAATCCGTGGTTTTTTGTGTTCCAGGCACGAAAAGCTGGTTCCAGAACAATGCCTGCAGCGCATAGAAGTCGAGTCCGTTGCGCTGAAGGAAATCCACGCTGTCATACGAGGTCTTCACGTATTCCTTGTGTATTCTGTCCACGAGAAGCACGTAGTCTTTTGTGAATTCCAGTCTTCCTGCCTCCATGATGCCGAATGGAGTGAGCTGTATTCTTATCACCTCGTCCTTTCTCATGTGTAGCGATCCGGCCACGGTGATTTCTTTGCTGCCCGTGTTCATGGTGAACTTTATCTTCGACACGATGTTTCTGGCGTATGCCGCATTGTCGGTCACCTTTCTCAGGAAGTCCATCTTTGCCGTTTCCATCGCCCTTTCGCTCTTGGCGTTCTTGCCGTGGGAGTTGCCGGCGGCGGTTGTCGTAGTTTTCCTTATATCAGCGCCGTCATTGGTGACAGCCTTCTTCGTTCCGCATGATGTAGTGAGTGCGGCTATAGTCAATGCCACACAGAGGATTGTGAATTTACCGTATTTTCTCATTTTTCCGTTGGGATATATTTCTTGTATCTGATCTTTTGTTCTATCGCTTGCGCATCGCCTCCGGCACTTATTGCCTTTTTCCACATTTCTATAGCCTTGTCCGTCTCGCCGAGCTTTATATATATGTCGCCGGCATGGTCGAGCAGCACATCGCTGTTTGTGGTGTCGTTGGCAATCGCCTGTTCGATGTAAATCTGCGCTTCGGCATATCTCTCCATGCAGAAGAGCACCCAGGCATAGGTGTCGAGGAACGTACTGTTTGTAGGTTCCGCCTTCACCGTCTTGTAGCTCATGTGCTCCGCCTTTGAGAGGTCGCCTCCGCTCACGCTGATGTAATAGGCGTAGTTGTTGAGGCATTCCACATTGTCCTCCTTCCATTGCAGACAACTGTCGAATGCGGCGTAGGCGCCGTCGGTGTCACCCTTTTCGTGCAGGATGTTTCCAATATATTCATACATGTCAGAAACGATTGACGGTTCGCTCGTGTCGGTGGCTTGTGCCACACCCTTTCTGAATATGTCGAGAGCCTTTTCGTCCTCCTCCTTCTGTATGTATGCGAAGCCGAGGAAATAATAAAACACCATTTCATCGGGACAATATTCCACTGCCGGTTTGCAGATCTTTATCAGTTCGTCCTTGTCCTCCTTGTCCCATAACGTGCGTATGAGTTCTATTCTCGCCCCCTTGTTGTCAGGTTCGATTTCGAGAATCCTGTTCAGCGCCGACACCAGACTGTCTTGTGGCATCTTCTTCAGCGACACGTAGGCAGCATAGATCTCGGCTATTTTCGTGTCTTTCTGTTTATGAGAGAGCAGTCTGTTGAAGATGTTCAGGATTTTGGTGCTGTCGCCGCCGGCATCCTCACTCTTAGATATTATATTCCTCAGTATCGTTACCTTCGTGTCCGTGGCGGTCTGTGGAGAAACGAGCAGTTGCTCTTCTGTGATATTTGCGATGGAATCGAGCTTTTCAGCCCTGTAGTAGTCCACCATCGATAGCTTCGCCAGTTCATTTTCCGGTTCCTCTTTCAACACCTTTTCCAGTATCGAGAGAGCCTGCTTCTTCTTGTCGTGCTGCAGGAGCCAGTTGGCTGTCATCACCTGATACGACAAGTCGTTAGGGTATCGGTCCACGAATTTGCGCAGCGTGTTGTATTCCTCTTTCGTCTTTCCCTGCATGGAATAGATGTGCATCTTGGTGAGCACCGTCTTTTCGCTCTCGCCGTCGGCAAGCTCCATCCTCTCCATCGTGTTTATCATCTTGGAGTAGTTCTTCTTCTCGTTATAGAGTTTGAGGAGAATTTCCAGCACCTCCGTGCGGTCAGGGTTGGCGGCATACAGTTTTTCGTAAGACTTTATCGCGTTGTCGTAGTCCTTGGTGCTAATGTATGTCATGGCGAGCCTCTCTAGATATGTGTTGTTGTCGGGGTTCAGCTCAGCCGCCCTTTTGATGTCGGCGATAGCCATCTCCTTGGAGTTCAGCGATTCGTCGTAGTTAGACAGTGCATAATGCACCTCTGCCGCATTAGGGTCTATTCTCTTGCAGTGGAGCAGCAGCATGTATGCGTCGTCGTAGTTTCCGAGCGCTTGCTGCTTTGCCGCCTCCTCATAGAAATAGCGCAGTCGCAGTTTCGTGTTGAGACAAGTGTCGGCGGATGGTGTGCTTGCCTCCTTGTCGCTTGTCCTGTTTTCAGCGACAATGGTCTTGTTGCCCGAGGCAGTACGCCCCGTGCCGCAGCCTATGAGCGTGGCAACGCCCAGCAATGCCGCCATCGTAATCAATGTGGTATGTCTTGATATTGTCATTTTACTCCCGTGTGTCCGTATCCGCCGGTTCCCCTTTCAGTGTCGTCAAGTTCCTCCACTTCGATGAAATCAGCGTTTTCGTGCTTTGCGATAATCATCTGTGCGATTCTCTCGCCATCGTTCACGATGAAGTCGGTGTCGGAGAAGTTCACGAGCAGCACCTTCAGTTCGCCGCGGTAGTCCGCGTCGATAGTTCCCGGAGTGTTGAGCACCGTGATGCCATGCTTCAGAGCCAGTCCGCTTCTCGGTCTTATCTGTGCCTCATAGCCGGCCGGCAGCGCCATATACAGCGCTGTAGGAACCAGCATCCGCTGCATCGGCTTCAGCGTTATCGGTTCGTCGATGTTTGCTCTCAGGTCCATGCCGGCGCTCAGAGGCGTGGCATATTCGGGCAGTGGGTGATGTCCCTTGTTTATTATCTTAATTTTAATCATAACTGCAAAAATAACCATTTCCTTATAAATAAACGCCATATAAGTCAATAATTTAGCGTTTTTCAACTAATATCCAATCTTTGCCGTATCGAAACGATGCGTAATTCGCAAATTATTAGTAACTTAGCGCCCGAATTCCAAAGGGCTGCCACATTTTGGGCAAACCAAATCATAAATACGTATTTAATTTGAAGACATTTGAAGAACTTGGTGTCAGCGAAGAGATTCGCCGCGCCATCGCAGAACTGGGCTTTGAATCGCCCATGCCAGTACAGGAAGAAGTGATCCCCTATTTGCTTGGAAACAAAAACGACGTCGTCGCCCTCGCCCAGACCGGAACGGGCAAGACGGCAGCATACGGTATACCTGTGTTGCAGAAGATAGATCCATCCGACCGTTCCACACAGGCGCTCATCCTGTCGCCGACACGCGAACTATGCCTGCAGATTTCCGACGACCTGAATGACTTCGGCAAATATATCGGCGGACTCAACGTGGTGCCGGTGTATGGCGGCACGTCGATACAAAACCAGATACACTCGCTCAGACACGGTGCACAGGTGATCGTAGCCACACCGGGACGACTCATCGACCTGATGAACCGCGGTGCGGCGAAGCTCGACAACGTGAAGAACGTGGTGCTCGACGAGGCAGACGAGATGTTGAACATGGGATTCTCTGAGAGCATAAATGAAATCTTCGACGGCATGGAGTCGGGCGACCGCAACACGCTGCTCTTCTCTGCCACCATGAGCAAGGAGATAGAGAAGATAGCCCAGAACTATCTACACGACGCCAAGGAAATCGTGGTGGGAAGCCGCAACGAGGGAGCCGAACACGTGAGCCACATATACTATATGGTAAACGCAAAGGACAAATATCTCGCCCTGAAGCGTATCGTGGACTACTATCCCAAGATTTACGCTATCATCTTCTGCCGCACGAAGAAAGAGACCCAGGAGATTGCCGACAAACTGATACACGACGGATACAACGCCGAATCGCTGCATGGCGACCTGTCGCAGCAGCAGCGCGACCTGACGATGCAGAAGTTCCGTCAGCACCTCACGCAGTTGCTCGTGGCTACCGACGTGGCAGCCCGCGGACTCGACGTCGACGACCTGACACACGTAATAAACTACGGACTGCCAGATGATATCGAGAGCTATACCCACCGAAGCGGACGAACGGGAAGAGCCGGCAAGAACGGCACTTCGATAGCCATCGTCCATACCCGTGAGCGCGGAAAGATGCGTGCCATAGAGAAGGTGATACAGAAAGATTTCGTGGAGGGAAAGATTCCTACAGCCGGAGAGATATGCAAGAAGCAGCTCTATAAGGTGATGGACCAGATAGTGAAGGCCGACGTGAATGAGGAGGAGATCGAACCGTTCATGGCAGACATCAACCGCTATTTTGAATATGTAGACAAGGAGGATATAATAAAGAAGATCGTCAGCATGGAGTTCGGCAAGTTCCTTGCCTATTATGCTGATGCTCCGGAGATTCTTCCGCCGTCGGCATCATTCCGTGGCGACCGCAAGGAACGCTCTACCCGTAAGCGCGGCGAAGGCGGCAAGCGCGAGCCACACAAGGCGGAGCCAGGATACCAGAAACTCTTCATCAATCTCGGCAAGACCGACGGTTTCTATCCTGGAGAGATAATGCAGTTCCTCAACCGCAATATCAAGGGCCGTCAGGAAGTGGGACATATCGACCTGCTCGACCGCATCTGCTACATCGAGGTGCCTGAGAAGGATGCCACCAAGGTGATGCGTGCCATCGACGGCACTACATACAAGGGACGCAGCGTGCGCTGTAATGACGCTGACGATACCGGACGCCCAGCCGGCAAGCAGTCGGGACGCGGCTCGCGAGGACTGGCAGGAAAATCATCCGACCGCACCGCAAGAGGCAGGAAAAAACACGATGAAAACGATGATTTCGGTAAGTTTGAGAAGAAATCAAAGCGTAAGAACAACAAGGCGGACAACGGTGGTTTCAATGACAACGGCAATGAAAGCGACTGGCGCCAGTTCTTCCGTCAAGACGATGTGAAGCTCGTAGGCGAAGAGCCGGACTTCTCTGAAGAGGGATGGGCACGTCGTCGTCCGAAGAAGAGCTGATACTCTCTCTCTCTGTATTACAATATACTGCGGAGCTTAATTGATACAATTCGCCCCATCTTGTATAGGTCCTCGTCTTACCGATGGCCATTCAAGATGGGGCGATTTGTATTCAGTCAGCCGAACAGTCCGGCGATGGTAGGCTTTTTGGCTATCGTGCTCGATATCCTTATCGTCCAAGCACCACAGTTCTGCCTTATGTTCTGAGGCAGGATGTTGGAGTCGCGCAGTTTGCGAAACCATTCTCTGAGTGGTCTTCCCGGGTGAGCCTGTTCGTCGGCAAGCAGTCCGGCTTTGGCAAGTTCGCGGTTAGCCTCCATTTCATTAATCTCTTCCTTTCCCGAGCGAATCATGTATTCATCCAATACCTTGATCACTCCACTGATATTTTCCCTGGTAGTAGTCATAACATCATATATTTTAAGTTGATAAGAAAACTACTACAAAAATAGGTATCCTAAATGATAAGTTGTTTAAAAAACTTGTAAATTAATGACTATTTAATATTAATGTAAACATTATTGCTTTCAAAGTGTATATTTATTTAGAGAATAAACAGAAAATTTCTATTCTTTCCTCATCCGCTTGTGATGATCAGTAATGTTTACGCAGATTATCATTCGTCAGTATTGAGTCGCCTACGATGAAGGTCTTCACCTCTCCGTTCGGCTTCTTTATGATGCACATGCTTTCTCGCATGTACTGGTTGCGGCCGTTGGAAGACTGTGTGGCAGACTCTGTGAAATATTCATTTATGTTTTTACATAACGATATGAATTAAGGTTGTTTTTGCAATATTCGGAAAAATAATTGAGATTTGCAAATAAATCATGGAATATCGTCAAAACTGTCAGATTGTCTGGTTTTCTGCTGTAATATTCTGACATACAGATAGTTGACTGTCATGCGATTGTCAGGCAATTGTCTGGATGGTTTACTGATAAGAGGAATTGTCAGATGGATGGAATTGCATGCGTTGGCTGAACTCCGTAAATGGGTAGGTATCGGAAACCAAATCTGCCCAACAGGGGCAAGCACGTTGCCCATGATGGGCAAGCACGTTGCCCCAGTTGGGCAACCACCGTGCCCAATTTTAATCCAAATCGGTCATTAGACCTTGTTTGTATTTTGAGTTTAATCAACAGAAAGATTATACTGCCGCAGTCACCTGAGTCTATGCTAATAGTCGGTGAACTGGCGCAAGAAAATCGTGGTAAGATAAATATCTGATCAACTTCTTTGTAATAATGAGCCCGGTATTGTGCCGGGCTTATTTTATTCATATATATTGGTATGTAGCATCCCGGCAATGAAAATTAATGAATTTATTTTGCATTGCTCTCGATTTGGATAAAAACTTCTCGCTCGGAAATGTGAATAAATTCCCATTTCTCTCGCTTAATCAGTTTTTTGCACTACCTTTGCCGACATGAAAAATAGACTGATCTTACTATTCTTTGCCGTCAGCGTCTGCCTTGGCGCTACGGCACAAGACAAAAGATACCACGGCGACGGTATCGATGATATGTTGCAATATACTCCGATGGCAGCTTCGTTTATCCTCAAGATGGCTGGCGTGCCGAGCCGCAGTTCGTGGGAACAGCGCATATACAAGTCTGGAGCCACTTTCCTTCTTTGTGCCGGCACGACATACGCTCTGAAGCATACTATCCACTCACGCCGTCCCGACGGCACAGACAACCGTTCTTTCCCTTCTGGTCACACGGCAGTGGCTTTCTGTGGCGCTACGGTGCTGCATAAGGAATATGGCAAGGTGAGTCCCTGGATCAGCGTTGCAGGATATGCAGTGGCTACGGCAACGGCAGTAGACCGCGTGCGTCGCAACCGTCATCATTGGGGAGACGTGGCGGCAGGAGCGGCAATCGGTTATCTGTCTGCCGAGGCTGGCTATTGGATAGTGGAGAAGATTGCCGGAAAGAAGAAAAAGAAGGTTGACGGCGTGGAGCCAGCCGACGATGAACAGAAGGTGCAGATTGGTGTGTCGCCCGATGGTCTGGCTATGGTGATAAAGCTATAGCCGGAGGCGGACAATAGTAAACCCGAATCGGTCATCAGACAAAGCCCTAATGACCGATTGGGGTTAATACAGCAGCACCAGTCCTGCAAAAGCTGCATATACTATCATCTTTATCGGGTTTATCTTTATGAAGTATGTGCCAATGAAAGTGGCGATGAACAGGAAGCAGCTGATGCTGAACTGCCATGGGTTGATGTCGGGAGTGCTGAAGTTCTCTTTCGACAGCAGCAGCAATGTGGCAGCGCCGAGCAGTCCCACCACGGCAGGACGCAGTCCGCTGAGCACGCTCTGCACGGGAGTGGTGCTCATATATTTCAGAAACATCTTCGCTATCAGTATCATCAGTATCAGCGACGGCAATACCAGAGCCGTCGTTGCCGTTACGCTTCCGAGCACCGACATTCCCTCGCCGTATCCGGCATTGTGTGCCGCCGTGTATCCGCAGTAGGTAGCCGAGTTTATTCCCACCGGTCCCGGTGTCATCTGGCTTATCGCCACGATGTCGGTAAACTCCGCTGTCGTGAGCCAGTGATGGTTGTGTACCACCTCCGTCTGTATCAGCGACAGCATACCGTAGCCGCCGCCAAATCCGAAGAGTCCTATCTGGAAGAACGTTATGAATAGTTTCAGGTATAGCATAATATTATTATTATTCCGTGGGCTTGATATATTGTCCGTAGACATATCCGCATATTCCGGCGAGCAGTATTATCAATATCGGTGATATTCCCATTAGGTATATCGCCAAGGCGCATCCGATCGGAATCCAGCAGTTGTTAAGCGTAACGTTAGCCGACTTCGCCAGCTTGAATGTAGGGGCGGCAATGAGAGCCACCACGGCAGGGCGTATTCCGCGGAACATCGCCTCCACCACCTTGTTGTGTTCAAACTGATGGAAGAACATCGCGATGAGCAGTATGATGATAAACGAAGGCAGAGCCGTGGCAAGACACGTCACGAGGGCGCCGGGCAGTTTCTTCAGCCTATAGCCGATAAACACGCTCATGTTTATGGCGAGCACTCCCGGACAGCTCTGCGCTATGGCGATGATGTCGATGAAGTCTTCCCTCTTTATCCATTTGTAGTTGTCCACCACTTCCTTCTCTATTATCGGAATCATGGCATATCCGCCACCGAGGGTGAACAGTCCTATCTTGAAGAAAGTCTTGAAAAAGGTCAGATACAGGTTCATATCTTGTATTATTAAAAGAACCCTCCCCTCAGTGTGTTAGCCTTCGAGGGGAGGGTTGTCGTTTCCTTATGTCAGTAGAACCGTAGTGCGGTCATTCCGCGCGCTGCGGTTCCGTCCGTAAGATTCGTTTCCTCTTACTTCGTCTTGTTCTCAATCCACTTGCGTGCGTTCACGAATGCCTCGATCCATGGCGTCACGTCGTCGTTGCGGCGGTCGGCAGGATACCAGGCGTTCTGCCATGGGAAGATGGCACGCTCCAAGTGAGGCATCATAGCCAGATGGCGGCCGTCTTTAGAGCAGATACCAGCCACGTTGTAGTCCGAACCGTTAGGGTTGCCAGGATATCCGGCGTAGCTGTACTTGGCAATCACATTGTATTCCGACTCAGCCTCAGGCAGCGAGAACTTGCCCTCGCCGTGGGCCACCCAGATACCCAGCTTGTTGCCGCTCAGAGTATTGAACATCACGCTGTTGTTCTCCGGTATGGTGAGACAGAGGAAGTTGCTCTCGAACTTGTGCGACTTGTTGTGGAGCATGCGTGCGCGCTGCTTGTGCTCAGGGTTGATGAGGTTGAGTTCCACCATCAGCTGGCATCCGTTGCAGATACCGAGCGACAGGGTGTCCTCACGGGCATAGAACTTGTCTAGTGCCTCCTTAGCCTTAGGGTTGAAGAGGAATGCACCTGCCCATCCCTTGGCAGAACCGAGCACGTCGGAGTTAGAGAATCCACCGCAGAACACAATCATGTTGACATCCTCCAGAGTCTCGCGGCCGCTCACGAGGTCGGTCATCATCACGTCCTTCACGTCGAATCCGGCGAGATACAGAGAGTAAGCCATTTCGCGCTCACCGTTTGTTCCCTTTTCGCGGATGATGGCAGCCTTCACGCCAGACGCCGTGCGGCGGTCGGCAGAGATGCCATACTGCTCGAGCTTGCCGGTGAAGTCTTTGTTGAACTTCATCTCCAGCTTCTCCTCCTTATAGTTGTTGTAGCGCTCTGCAGCACATCCGTTCATGCTCTGGTCGCGGTCGAGCAGATAAGAAGTCTTATACCATACGTCGCGCAGCTTGTCGATGTCGAACTCATGCTTGTAGTCGCCAGCCTTCACCGTGATGGTGCGCTCCTTTGGAGTAGGGTATCCGATCTTGGCGAAGCTTACGCCTGCCTCGTCCATGAATTCCTTGAACTCCTGCTTGTGGTCGTCAGAAATCTGTACCACCACTCCCGGGTTCTCAGCCATAAGCATCTTCACCACGTCGTCGCCTGCTATGTCGTGCAGGTTGATGTGCATACCGCCCTTGGCGTTGGCGAAACACATCTCAAGCAGTGTGGTGATGAGACCACCGGCGCTGATGTCGTGGCCTGCCATTATCCAGCCCCTCTTTATCATCTCCTGCACGGCGTTGAATGCATCGGAGAAATACTCCGGGTTCTTCACCGTAGGCACGTCGTCGCCCACCTTGCCGAGGCTCTGTGCGAAAGCACTTCCGCCGAGCATCAGTTCGTCGAACGAGAAGTAGATATGATAGATAGAAGAATTCTTGTCGTTCACTACCACCGGCGATACCACCTTGCGCACGTCGCTCACTTCGCCGCCGCTCGTCACGATGACAGTTCCCGGAGAGATGATCTTCTCGCCGTTAGGATACTGCTGAGAGAGCGACAGAGAGTCCTTTCCTGTAGGCACGTTGATGTGGAGAGCGCAGCAGAAGTCGCTGAGCGCCTTCACTGCAGCATAGAGACGGGCGTCCTCGCCCTTCTGTGAGCGGCAGGGCCACATCCAGTTTGCCGACAGGCTGAGGCTGTCCATGCCGTCGGCGAGCGGAGCCCACACAATGTTGGTCAGTGATTCAGCCACTGACAATACCGAACCTGCCTCCGGGTTGGCGAGTCCAGCCTGCGGAGCGTGTCCGAGAGCTGTTGCGATACCCTTGTGGCCGCGGTAGTCGAGAGCCACTACACCACAGTCGGAGAGTGGCAGCTGTATCTCGCCCTGACACTGCTGACGGGCGATTTTGCCGGTAACGGAGCGGTCTACCTTGTTGGTCAACCAGTCCTTGCATGCCACCGACTCCAGCTGGAGCACACGCTCCACGTATTCGTCGATAGACTTCAGAGAGTATGTGGCGTCCTGATAGTGGTGTTCCACTGTCACGTCGTTCATGTATGTCACAGGAGAGTGTCCGAACATCTGAGCCACATCCAGGTCGAAAGGCTTCACACCGTCGCCCTGCACGAATGAGAAGTGTGCGTCGCCGGTAGTCTCGCCGACAACATACAGCGGAGCACGCTCGCGCTCGGCAATCTTGCGCACGTGTTCGATGTGCTTCTCGTCGATGAGCAGTCCCATGCGCTCCTGGCTCTCGTTGGCTATTATCTCCTTTGCCGACAGCGTCTTGTCGCCGATAGGCAGTTTGGTCATGTCGATGCGTCCACCACATTCCTCAACCAGCTCCGACAGACAGTTCAGATGACCTGCCGATCCGTGGTCGTGGATGCTGACAACAGGGTTGGTGTCCTCTTCGCAGAGAGCGCGCACGAGGTTGTAGGCTCTCTTCTGCATCTCCGGGTTGGCACGCTGTACGGCGTTCAGCTCGATGCCGTTGCTGTAGCGGCCTGTGTCAACGGATGATACCGAACCTCCACCGAGACCGATGCGATAGTTGTCGCCACCCACAACGACAACCTTGTTGCCCTTCTGTGGTTCCTTCTTCAGACAGTCGCGCTTGGTGCCGTAGCCCACACCGCCGGCAAGCATGATCACCTTGTCGTAGGCATATTTCGTTTCTGCCTCGTCGGTAGTGGTAGGCTCCTGATGCTCGAATGTGAGCACCGAACCGCAGATGAGCGGCTGGCCGAACTTGTTTCCGAAGTCGGAAGCACCGTTTGATGCCTTGATGAGAATCTGCTCAGGCGACTGATACAGCCAGTTTCTCACCGGCATGATGTCTTCCCAGTCGCGCTCGCCGGTGTATTCCTTGGCGGCGTCTTCGCCACGTGCCACCTTGCTTGCCTTGAGGCTTAGCTCGTCTTCCTTCAGACGAGGATAGGCTGTCATGTAAACGGCTGTTCCGGCTATAGGCCATGAGCCTACACCGCCGCCCATACGGTCGCGGATCTCACCGCCCGTACCCGTAGCGGCACCGTTGAAAGGCTCCACTGTAGTAGGGAAGTTGTGTGTCTCAGCCTTCAGCGAGATAACGCTCTCCACATCTTTCACCTGGAAGTAGTCAGACGTAGACTGGTCTGCCGGTGCGAACTGCTCCACAACCGGTCCCTGCGAGAACGCCACGTTGTCCTTGTATGCCGAGAGAATCTTGTTGGGGTTCTCCTTTGTCGTCTTCTTGATCATGGCGAAGAGCGAGCTTTCCATCTCCTTGCCGTCGATGATGAACACACCGCCGAAAATCTTGTGGCGGCAGTGCTCCGAGTTGATCTGTGCGAAGCCGAACACCTCAGAGTCGGTCAGCGGTCTGCCCAGCTGCTTCTCGATTTTGTGCAGGTATTCTATTTCCTCTGGCGAGAGGGCAAGACCTTCCTGCTCGTTATACTCCTCGAGGTTGTCGATGCACTTGATAGGCTCCGGCTCGTGATTTACGGTGAACACGTCCTGTCCGATGCCGTCGTACATGCGCTGCAGCATCGGGTCGTGGTCAGCGTCGGCCGAGCTCACGGGGAAATACTCCTCAATACGCGAAATGCCGTGGAGATTCATGTTCTGTGTTATCTCAACGGCATTCGTACTCCAAGGAGTAATCATTTCACGGCGTGGTCCCACGAAGAAACCCTCGAGGCTGTCTGCCTTTTCGAGCACGGCGTCTCCGAAGAGCCAACAAAGTTCGTTAATCTCATTGCTGTCGAGCTGATGGTCAACCTGTGTTGCTATCACGCTCTTTGAAGGAGTTCTGAAAAAAAGAATCATAACGTTTATAGATATCTTTTAATATGTTTGTTTGTCTTACTAACAAATGTTATGCGTGCAAAGGTAAAAAAAATATTGCAGACTGAAACATTTGGCGGCAAGAAAATGTGCTTTATTCCTCCATATACATTTTCCTGATAATACATTATCAGCCATAAACATTATCAAAATCAATGCCTTTCAATCCAAAATCCTTCATCTTCCGTTCTGTTTCAAGACCTACAACTATCATCGGATGCTTGTTTTCATATTTTCCATCATTAGTGTCCTGATTTTAACGGGACACTAATGAAATAGTATATTTACCATGGTTTCCAGTAATTTCTGATTACTTTAATACAATCTTCTGCCCGATCTGATTAAATTCTTTTTTGTTGAATATATATTTTTTATCACATATTTGATATTTTACGATTGAATCCCAAGGGGTATTCAGATAGACACTATCCTTGATAAAAAAGAAACGTACTTTCCCGTCTATTGATTTTTCAAAAATCTCGTCAAGACTTCGTGTTTGGAATTTTAAATATAAAGTATCGCCTTTGTGACAATATTTATGTGCAAATCTAAGCCATTCAAGTGATTTCTGCTTGCATGTGTCAAATTCTGCAATATTGTCATACCCCATATTGTTATTGCCAAAAGAATCGGTATAGGAATAACATCCAAGATAATTATTTCTTGACTTGTTTATAACACATATTGTCGTAGACCAGCTGCAACAACTAATTATTGTGAAAATAAAGAATGCAATAAATATATTTTTCATCTTCTTTTAATATAGAGAATTGGCCATTTTAAGCCTTAAATTATTAAACCAGTCAATATCCTTAACAGGATAACCCGTTGGCGGAATCAATTTAGTGCATGCTTAATTCTAATGACCGATTCTGGTTAAAATTGGGCACGCTGCTTGCCCAACTGGGGTAAGCTGCTTTCTCATCATGGGCACGCTGCTTGCCCCGGATGGGCAGATTTGGTTTCCGATACCTGCCCGATACATTCCCATTTACGGAGTTCTGCCAACGCATGCAATTCCATCCATCTGACAATTCCTCTTATCAGTAAACCATCCAGACAATTGCCTGACAATCGCCAGACGGTTAACTTTCTGTTTGTCAGAATATTACAGTAAAAAACCAGACAATCTGACAGTTTTTCAGAAATTCTCGATTTTGCTGAGATTCAGCGATATGGGCAACTATTACTCATAAAAAACATTGAGACTCAAGTATCGTCATTCTGTCTTGGGAAACAGGTAAAAGTATGATGTTCAGACTTTGTTCTTTTCATACTTTACACAAAACGCCGTCATCAGCACAGCCGCACCAAGTGCCATCGGAGCTCCCACAATCGCCGCATACCTGTCGTCGAGACCTGCCGCTATAGGCAGTCCGCCAAGGAAAGCCCCCACGGCGTTTCCCATATTGAACGCCATCTGTATGCAGGCGCCGCCGAGCATCTCGCCGCCGGGAGCGTGTTTGAGGATGAGATACTGCTGCGGACTGCTCATGGCGAACATGCTGAGCACCGAGAACACGGTGAACGCTGCTGCCACCCAGCCGTTGTGGGCGAAGATGAATACCGACATCAGTGATGTGGCGGCAAACAGCATCATCGCCGTGGCCACCCTGCCCGGAGTGTAGCGGTCGCTGAGCTTTCCGCTGACGAGATTGCCCACCACCATGCCGAAACCGGCGAGAATCATTATCGCCGACATATATTCGTATGGTATGCCGCCGTCGCTGGTCAGTATCGGGGTGACGTAGCTGTAGAAGCAGAACACGCCGCCGTTGCCGAGCATCGTGGCACCGAGAATGAGCCACGGTGCACCGGCCTTCAGAAAGCGGAACTGTCCCTTGTATCCGTTGCTGGGTGTCACCTCCAGCTGAGGCACCCATTTCCATATATAATATATCACGAGCAGCGAGTAGAAAGATATGATTATAAACGGCATGCGCCATGAGATGTGGGCGCTGAGCGCCGTTTCGAGCGGCACTCCCAGCAGGTTTGCCACCGTCATGCCGGCAATCATCGTAGACACGGCACCCGTCTTGTGACCCTCATCGGCAAGGCGCACGGCAACGATAGACGCCACTCCGAAGTATGCTCCATGGGGGAGTCCGGAGATGAAACGCGCCACGAGCAGCATCTCATAGCTCTGTGCCACCGATGATATCAGCGCTCCGATGAATATCAGGCATACCAGAAACAGCAGTATGCTCTTGGGCCGGAACTGTTTCGCCACGGCAAGCAGCGGTGCGCCGCAGGTCACTCCCAGGGCGTATGCCGACACCAGATGTCCGGCCTGCGGAATGGTTATGCCCAGTGCATTGGCAACGTCGGCCAGGATGCCCATCATCACAAACTCCGTCATTCCCAGTGCCAGCGTTCCGAAGGCAAGGGCAATCAAACTCTTTTTCATTGTCTTTTGTTGTTGTTATCCGATTTTGCATTCCGCCCCGGCAGTAGTTTGTTGTCGTTTTCAGGGCGCTGTCTTCTTACCGGCTGCAAAATTACGACAAAACTATCAAAAACGAGGCACCAGGCAGAAGAATGTTTTCCCGTGTCGCCCATTATCCTCAAAGACACGTGAAGGTACCGGCTATTATTCTGCAAACGAGGCGTAAGGTGATGATTCAAGCCAACAAGGATTCTTTGGCCTTGAATTATTCCATCGGTGGATATATATCATGTCGTAAACAAACCTCACATTGGGGTGATAAAGTTCTTGATACGATTTCTTCACAGCTACAACAGGAATTGCCGGGACTTAGGGGCTTTACAAAAAGCAACCTAAAGAAAATGTGTGTGTTTTATGAAGGATGGAAAAGAGTTTTTTTGGAATAATATTCTTTAAAGGGAATAATAGTGTAACATCAAATAAAATCTCACCTGTTTCGGCAGACAATGATGAAATAACAATTGGTCAGTTAATAACTGACCAATTTGATAAAGCAACACTGGAAGCTTTCCTTACAGTGCAGTTTACCCATCATTATGAGATACTTAGACGATCAGAGTCAATTAATGAACGTCTTTTTTATATAAGGCGTGTTGCAAGTGAGTTTTGGAGTGTTGACAAACTTAAATATAATATACGTGAGCAACTGTATTTGAAGGAAGGCACAATGCCCAATAATTTTGCTGTAACTTTGCATGATGGCGAACAGAAACAAAAGGCAATGAGGGCGTTTCGCAAGAACTACAAACTTGATTTCATAGAGATTGATGATGTAGATGAATGGGATGAGCACAAAGTGGAAACCAAGATCGTTGAAAATATAAAGCGGTTTATCATGGCTCTTGGTGCCGACTTCTCTTATATGGGCAACCAGTATAGATTAATCGTTGATGACAAGGAATATTTTATAGACCTCCTTTTTTTGGTTAATATACGATAACTTAATCGCTTTCAGGTTAAAATGTTTTAAGTGGAGTAAATAAAAAGCGGTTATGCACGTCTTTATTAATAAATTCGTGGCGCGATTCCCGTGTCATCCCCCGTTGAGGCCTTTAGAGGGATGGGAAAGCCACAAAACATTGATAACAAAAAAAGAAAGGAAAATAACTATGAACAAGAAAATTTTAGCTATGACATTTGCTGTTGGCTGTCTCGTGTTGGGTAGCTGTGCCAGCAAGAAAGACCTTGAGAACTGTCAGAACGAGAATAAGGAGCTGACAAAGAACTATCAGGATTCCAAGGAGCAGCTCGCTGCAAGCCGCGCTCGCGTGGCAAGCCTTGAAGACCAGCTCGCCCAGGCAAAGAAAGACTATGCTGCCCTGCAGGGTTCGCTCGACAAGAGCTTGGCAAATGCGGGACAGAACAATATCAGCATCGAGAAGCTCGTAGACCAGATCAACGAGTCTAACCAGTATATCCGTCACCTCGTTGAGGTGAAGAGCAAGAGCGACTCTCTCAACATGGTGCTGACAAACAACCTCACCCGTTCGCTGAGCAAGGAGGAGATGAAGGAGGTTGACGTGCAGGTGCTGAAGGGCGTCGTTTACATCTCGCTTGCCGACAACATGCTCTACAAGAGCGGTAGCTATGAAATCAACGACCGTGCTGCCGAGACTCTGAGCAAAATCGCCAAGATCATCAAGGACTACAAAGACTACGACGTGCTCATCGAGGGTAACACCGACAATGTGCCTGTGAACAGCAGCGCCGCTTCGATGAAGAACATCCGCAACAACTGGGACCTCTCTTGTCTGCGCGCCTCAAGCGTGGTTCAGGCTTTGCAGAACCAGTATGGTGTAGATCCTAAGCGTCTCACAGCCGGTGGACGTGGCGAGTATAACCCTATCACCAACAACAATTCTGATGTTGCAAAGCAGCGCAACCGCCGCACTCAGATCATCATCACTCCTAAGCTCGACCAGTTTATGGACCTCATCGACAAGGCTCCGGAGGAGAAGTAAGGATTCTTATATCATTGAACATACCATAAAAAGCGTACCGGTCTGCAAAGGCTGGTACGCTTTTTATAGTTGTATGCTCGGCACGAGCATTGTCTA
>NZ_FR892589.1:0-506 GCF_000436015.1 Prevotella sp. CAG:592
GTAAAAGAAGAATAAAATCAAATGATTTATGCTATAATAATTGCGTTTTACATCAATTTTCCAACAAAACGAGACAAATACAAGACTCCACAATCAAAATTCAGCTATTTTCTGCTCGTTTCTCACTGATTATAGCTACCTTTGCTTAATCAGAGCTATCGCAAAATATCACAAAGAAGAAGCGTGGTACGACAGGATACACGCAACGGCTGAGTATCAAGGATTTGAACATTCCGAGGATGTTCGGCTAAATGTTGAAATTTCGTCCGTACCGATTAAAGTGCAATGCGCTTGATTATCAAGGATGTGAAGATAATCTGCAGAAAAGTATCATAGTATCATTCTCGGGCTTTCAGCAAGTACCCAAAGCCCTACAAATCAATAAGTTAAGGACAATGATACTTTTCCGGTTATTTTACAGAAAAGTATCACTAAAGTATCATCGAAGTATCATTGCCAATTGGCACATCTGAATACTCCCCACGGCGTGGGGAATGAAACCCCAC
>NZ_FR892590.1:0-8697 GCF_000436015.1 Prevotella sp. CAG:592
GTTTTTTCAAGGATTGCAAGAAATGGATGAATGAATGTTAAAGCAGTATTAATTATATGACACGCAACAAAAACAAGATAATTCGTGCCGTTACCGTTCCGCAATCCTTAGGCTTTTGCCGTGAAGTGATGATTAAGATGCGGGCGATGGGGTATGACATGGTGGCGGTGACGTCGCCGGGACCTGAGCTTGATAAGCTGAGAGATGAGGACGGATTCCATTGTGTGGCTGTGCCTATGGAGAGACATATCTCGCTAGTTAGGGATATGAAATCACTTATAAAGATGCTTAGAGTATTCCGTAAGGAGAAACCACAGGTAGTACATTCGATGACTCCTAAGGCTGGAATGATTTGTATGGTGGCTGCATGGCTGACACGTGTACCGGTGCGTATACATACGTTTACTGGACTGGTATGGCCTACGGCTACCGGACTGAAGCGAAAGATTCTGATGATGACAGACTGGCTTACCTGCGCTTGTGCTACGCATGTGATTCCAGAGGGACAGGGGGTTCTTAATGATTTGAAGAATGGCGGCATCACCAAGAAGCCAATGAAGGTTTTGGGGTATGGCAATGTGATGGGCGTGGATATGGAGAGGTTTTCTCCTGCTCGTTTTGAAGTGACTAAGGATGCTGATGTATTTACATTTGTTTTTGTCGGCCGCATTGTGGGAGATAAGGGTATCAATGAGTTAGTTGAAGCTTTTGTGAAATTGCACGACAAGCATACGGATACAAAACTTGTTCTGGTAGGTAACTATGAGCATAACCTCGACCCGGTAAGCGATACCACACGACAGCAGATTGACAACAATGATGCTATCGATGCCTGTGGTCCCAAATACGGCGACGACTTGCTCCAGATGTATGTAGATGCCGATTGCTTTGTAATGCCAAGCTATAGAGAGGGTTTCCCGAATACTGTGCTTGAAGCTGGGGCTATGGGACTGCCATCGATTGTAACGGATATCAATGGTAGTCGTGAGATTATCGAGAATGAGAAGAACGGGCTGATTGTGCCGTCGAAAGATGCAGATGCTCTTTACAACGCGATGGAACGTATGCTGCTTGATGATAAAGCCCGTGAAACGATGAAGAACAATGCACGGCAGATGATAGACTCTCGATTCGAAAGAAGCTTTGTGCAGAAATGCCAGATTGAATACTATAAGGAGATAATGTGATAGGGCAAATGACGGCAGAAGAAGTTATTTTGCTCAAACTGTTGCGGTTCTATCTTGTAAGAAAACCCAAAGATGATAGTATCGTTTGTTCTGAAACCGATTGGAACGCAATATTTACCATTGCCAAGCAACAGGGAGTATCTGCCATTGTGCTTGATGCTATAGACCTGCTGAATGCCCAACCACGTACATCAGAATCTGTACTCATACAATGGATTAAGCATTCTGTTATGACGGGACGGAATTACATAAAGCATGCTGATAAAATTCACACGTTGGCGGATTTCTACAACCAGCATAGTATAAGAGTGCTTCTGCTTAAAGGATATGGATGCAGTTTGTGTTATCCCACACCAGAACATCGCCCGAATGGTGACATTGACATATATTTGTTTGGCATGCAGAACAAGGCAGACGAGTTGGTGGAAAAGGGACTTGGAATAAAAGTCTATAGAGAATATCATAAGCATTCTAAATTCAAAGTCGGCGGTATTGAGGTAGAGAATCATGCAAAATTCATTGACGACATATCTCACAAGAGCAACATCAAATATGAACAGATACTGATGTCTTTATTGCAGAAAGAGGTTTGTTTGCAGAGTCCGATTGACAACGTGTGGCTTCCTTCACCTACATTCAATGCCTTGTTTCTGTTGCGCCATACAGGTGAACACTTTGCTGCCAATGAAATAAAACTTCGTCATATATTGGATTTAGGTTTATTCTTCCAACGGTTTCACTCGCAGATTGATTGGACGGTGGTTTTCAAGGTGTATAAAGAGGAACGGATGATGCGGTTCTTCAATGCCATTGCCACTATTTGTGTGGAATATCTGGGTCTGAATGCTGCTTGTTTTGCTTCTGATGACAAACAGTATATATATCAATCGGACACTGCTCTTGCTGACCGCATCCTTTCTGATATCTTCGAGAAGAAAGATGAGCTGCCAATGTCGACAGTTGGCATTGACACTATCGGCAAGAAACTGCACTATGCCATAGATAAAAGCTGCCGTTGGTGGCGCAACCGTTGGAAATATCAACTGGTATATAACGAAAACCTTGTGGAGTCGTTTTGGTGGTTGGCGAGGAATAGGATGAAAGCCTCTCCCCAACCCTCCCCTGAAGGGAGGGGAGACGGAACGGGGGTAATTGGAAGGCTGGCTAGGAATAGAGCTTTCTAAAGTATTAAGTGTTGAATGTTAAGTGTTACATACTAATGATTAATTCTCGGAGTAATTAAAATGATAATTTATTATTCTTGTGTATATTATATCACTAATAAAAAACTTGTTTCATTCAACATATATATTTATCTTTGCATAAAACTTAAATGCTATGCAGACAATAGAAATACGAAATATAGGACCTTTGGCGGAAACGGGAGTTGTTCCAGTTTCCCAGGTTATGCTTTTAATCGGTGAGCAGAGTACTGGCAAAAGTACATTTATGAAGATTCTGTGTTTTTGTTGTTGGCTTGAAAAGCAAGTAATGATTGGTGGTGATAGTATATTATCGAGATATACCCATTATTATCGCTTTTGGAATGAACTTAAGAAATTCCATCATTTTAATGACGATTTTCTTTCTGATAGCAGTTATATCAAATATGATGGCTCTGCTATACAGATAGAAATGCGAGGCAAAAAGCGAAACGCAAAGATTGTTAGAAAGCCTAAGTTTGCAGAAATAAGACATAACTTGAAGATAAGTTTCTTACCTTCAGAACGAAACTTGTTGTCGTCTATACAGAACATTGAAAACCTGTATAGGTCGAAAGATGTTGACATGTTGTTCAATTATATTTTGGAATGGGGGGAAGCGAGGTTGCAGTTTAATGTATTACATCCACTTGATTTGGTCTTTGTGGATAAAATGAAATATCACTATAATGCCAAGAATGGGGATGTGCTGACTTTGGCCGATGGACATTCAAAGATAAAGCCGTATTATGCATCAAGTGGTGTTCAGTCTGCTCTACCGATACAGGTGCTTGCTACATATTTGGCAGGAGAGGTGGGTACTTCAGCCAAGATAAGTCCGGTTGAATATTTAAAGCAATTGGATTTAACTGATTCCAAGATTGATATAAAGGTACTGACATCGGTACTAAATGAAATGCTGAAAAATGGAGGCGCTTCAAAAATAGAAAATGAATCAGAGATATATCCTTCTTTTGACAAGGTTTTCAAAAATATACAGAACCGTTCGTCCTATAGATCTTTTCACTTGTTCGTAGAAGAGTTGGAACAGAATTTGTTTCCTATAGCTCAGTTCGAACTTGTCAAGATGTTAGTAGGTCTATTGAAACAGACGGACAAGAAAGATACCGGATATAAAAGTACGGTATTTTTAACGACCCATAGTCCTTATGTATTAACGGCTTTGAATGTTATGATGTTGGCATCTGCTGCATATGAAATATCACATGATAAGGTCCATGATTTAGAGCTTGAAGACTATGTTCTTCCGAAAGGGGCTTATTCGGCATATTGTATAAAGGATGGGCGCTTTGAAAATATTGTCGACGAAGAATACGGTTTTATAAAAGGAGATTTTCTGGATTCTGTTTCAGAACTGGTGGACAACTATACTTTTGAATTAAACTCAATCATATATGGCAGCACTGAAGGATAGATTGGATGCTTTTGATGGCCAACCCGGGCAGTGTTGGAATAAAAGAAAGGGCATATCTGTTGGCGAGCGTGGGCAAGTATATAGAGCGAATTTTTCGCATGAATACTTGTCTGCCGTATATGCAATAGACGGTGGTATCATTAAAGATTATAACACGACGAAGTGCGACAAGTTGGTCTTGCTTGATTTGGATAGCCAAACGTTATTTGAATTGTTTGTTGAGTTAAAAGGCGGAAACATACAACATGCCATTGAACAAGTAGAAGCTACATTGAATAATCCTTTATTTAAGGATTCGGCTGTCAAAGAAAGACAGGCAAGAATCATTGGACGCAAGATTCCAAGTAATACAGGTAATTCAATGACTGAAAAAGCGAAGAAAAGGTTTATATCAAAATACAACTGCAGATTGGAGTTCAAGACCGGACCTGCGGTTGAGAATATCAAAATATAAACAACAAGTTTGTCAAATTAATTACCAAGTCCCCATCCGAGTGCAGCATCAGCATATAGCGATACTGTGGAGGGGAACAAACGACACGAATTACCCAAAATTATTCTTTAATTTTACCACGATTTTTTATTTATGAGTAATTGAACTTTAGCAAGTACAGAGAATTCTGTACCGAGCGATAGCCATTACTCTTTTTGCTGAATATTCAGCAAAAAGACATACGGCTTTAAATTCTATAACTTCTGAACTTGCTGAAGTTCAGTAAAACAAATCTTCATATGTACAAACATTTTTTTAAACGATTCTTTGATTTCTGGATTGCGCTTATAGCATTGATATGTATAAGCCCAATCTTGATAGTTGTTACCATCTGGCTGCATTTTGCCAATAAAGGGGCAGGGGCTTTCTTCTTTCAAGAGCGTCCTGGTAAGGATGGAAAGATATTTAAGGTGATTAAGTTTAAGAGCATGACGGATGAGAAGGATGCGGAAGGGAAACTGCTGCCAGATGCTCAACGTCTAACTAAAATAGGTCGTTTCGTTCGTTCTACCTCAATTGACGAGTTGCCTCAGTTGATAAATGTGCTGAAGGGGGATATGGCGTTGATAGGTCCTCGTCCGCTTTTGGTGCAATATCTTCCATTATATAGCAAAGAGCAAGCTCGTCGTCATGAGGTTAGACCGGGTATTTCAGGTTGGGCACAATGCCATGGACGCAATGCTATATCGTGGACTGAGAAGTTTAAACTTGATGTTTGGTATGTAGATCATTGCTCATTGATGACGGATTTGAAGGTGATATTTATAACGATAAAGAAAGTGCTTGGTCGTGAGGATATAAATACTACAACAGGTAAGTCGGCAACAATGGAGTATTTCAATGGTCATAATTAAAAACTATCCCATTATGTATTTATTTGGAGCAAGTGGTCATGGAAAAGTGATCAAGGAGATTTTAAATGCAAACGGTGTAAAGGTTGAAGCATTTGTGGATGACAACCCTAATGTGAATGAGTGTGGAGGTCGTCCAGTTTTGCATGATGCAACAGGACTATCTCCTATGATTGTGAGCATAGGTGTGAACAGAATCCGCAAGATGATTGTGGAGAGATTGAAGGCTAACAATCCAGCTATTGAGTTTAAGTCGGCTATTCATCCTTCTGCAGTTATCTCGCCTTCTGCTAAAATTGGCGAAGGAACTGTAGTAATGGCAGGAGCAGTTATTAATGCCGATGCTGTAATAGGCAATCATTGTATTGTAAATACAGGAGCAACAGTAGATCATGATTGTATGGTAGAGGATTATTGCCATGTTGCCCCTGGTGTACATATCAGTGGCGGCACACATGTAGGCGAAGGAACTTGGGTCGGTGTTGGTTCATCCGTTATACAATGCTTAAATATAGGCAAGAACTGTATGATTGGTGCAGGAAGTGTTGTAGTTAAAGATGTTCCAGATAATGTGACGGCATTTGGCTGTCCTGCAAAAGTAATCAAAATCATAAGTAAATAGCAAGATTAAGCAGGTATGATTGAATAGGTTTGGGCCTGTGGAGCGAAACCACTACCTGCTACGGTTTGCGCGAAGCGCAATGTTGAATTTTGAATTGTCGGTTTTGCCGATGTTGAATTGTTCAATTTTGAATTATTATGGCTTAAATCATATTTATCTCGCAAATAATACTTATCTTTGTATAAGTTAATCCCTAAACTTTAAAGTTATGCGACACACAGAAGAACGATATATAAGTTTGCTGACCGATTTTGGTTTCAAGCGAATTTTTGGTACCAAACCCAATAAGGATTTGCTTATTGACTTTCTCAACTCTTTATTTAATGGTGAACAGGTTGTGAAAGACGTAACGTTTCTTAATAGCGAGCATGTGGGCGATGTACATACCGATCGTAAAGCGATATTCGATGTGTATTGCGAGAACGAGAAAGGCGAGAAGTTTATTGTAGAGATGCAGAATGCATATCAAACATATTTTAAGGATCGCTCGTTGTATTATGCCACGTTCCCCATTCGTGAGCAGGCTCAGAAAGGAGAAGGATGGAACTATAAGCTCAAGCATGTTTATATAGTGGCGCTGCTCAACTACGATATGAGTGACCCTGCCTTTTCTGATGATACTATAAACCATGACATTGGTTTGCTTGACAAGCAGACACACCGAGTGTTCAACGATAAACTTACATTTAAATATGTGGAAATATCCAAGTTCAACAAGAGGATAGAAGAACTTAAGACCAACTATGACAAGTGGCTCTTTGTTCTTCAAAACCTTTCGCGTCTTGATTGCCAGCCAGAATATTTGAAAACAGCTGTATTTAACCGTTTGTTTGCAGAAGCCGAAATAGCCAAGTTCACAAGGGCAGAACTCAGGGAATACGAGGACAGCCTGAAGGCTTATCGCGACATTAAGAATTCTTTGGATAGTGCAGAAGAAAAAGGAGAACGTAAAAAAGCTATAGAAATAGCGAAAAATCTTCTTGAAATGGGAATGCCTATTGACAATATAATGAAAGCAACAGGACTTTCCTTGGAAGAGATTGCTAAGCTTTAAGCTTTTACATTGTTAAATGTTAACTTGGTTGGTTGATGTTAGAAGAAAAACAGAAGGCTTATGTTAAGAATAGCTTGGCAAGAGCTATAAGTGAAATGAAGGTTGCAAAGATTGAGGGTAGAAAACTCCAATGTGTTGACTACTTTATCAATGAAATGGCCCCGAATTATCCGCAAATTAATATCTCTGAGAACATTCACGCTGAACTCTCGGCTAAGAGTGACCATGAAGTGGCGGTATGGTATAACGATAATGTTATCTATCCTGATAAGGTTAGACTGAACTGCTATTACTATCGTCACTACTCCTTCTGGAAGGATATTGAAATGATATTTGCGACAGTACTTGGCTTCAAGGTGAAATTTGCGGGAGAGGAAGTATGAGCTATTAGTAGCCGCAATCAGCAACTAACAATGGTCAAAGCAGGTATAATTGAATAGGCTATTGCCTGTGGAGCGAAACCACTACCTGCTGCTGTTTTTTTTATGGATACGATATACGAATGGGTGAATCCGAGGATTCCTGTGGGGTATATTCTTTTCTCTTTTGTCATTCTTTCTGTCGCAATTGTGATAGGGATGTTGATGATAAAAGGGAACAGGATAAAGAGGTTCATACTTGGAGCCTTGCTTGCTGATTATTACTTCTTGGTGCTTTGCTCTACCGTGATTTGCAGAAATGGCGGTAGGGAAAGACAGATGGTGCTTATGCCTTTCTGGAAATATCCTGACATCTGGAACAAAGTGGATTATCCTGCTGATCTGTTAGAGGTGTTATTGAATATCGCTCTATTCATGCCTGTCGGATTGCTGCTTGGGGGAATGGGAATGAAAATCAAGAGGGTTTTCCTGAGTGGAGTCGTTCTGTCTGGCATTATAGAAGTTTCTCAGTTTGTTCTTTGCAGAGGACTCTGCGAAACGGATGATGTGATACACAATACCCTTGGGTGTGTGATTGGATATTTTTTAGTGAGGAGTGTGGGCTTTAGTGAGGAGTGAGGAGTGTGGCTTTAGTGAGGAGTGAGGAGTGTGGCTTTAGTGAGGAGTGAGGAGTGTGGCTTTAGTGAGGAGTGAGTTGGTAAAAAAAACAATGGAGGGGAATTGGGGAAATGAAAAGTGTAGTTCAAGAAAAGAGTGAAGAGTTTGCGCTTCGGATAATTAACCCAAATCGGCCATTAGGGCTTGCTTGGATTTTGATTTTTAGAAGAGTGGATTTTGTTTGGCTTTTTAATGAGTAATAGCGGGCTATTGCGAATTAAAAACAAGCAAAAGACGCCTTATAAAAAGCAAAAAACTGCAAGCAGCATAAAAAAATAAAGTAAAACGTCCTAATGACCGTTTTGGGATTAATTTATATCAGTATTTGACGGGAAGAGAAACGAATCGTGAATACGTATTGTCTAAACAGTTGCTGAGAAGCGGAACGAGCATCGGGGCAAATATAGCTGAAGCTGAATATGGAATAAGTAAAGACGATTTCAGAGCTAAAATGTATATCGCTCTGAAGGAGTGTAACGAGTCTCGATATTGGTTGCGACTGCTCAATAAATCTAGATATTTGACAAAGGAAGAATTTGATTCTATATATAAAGACAGCGAGGAAATTCTGAAACTTCTCGCATCTATCACCAAAACGACAAGCGATAAAATAAAAAAATAAAATCATGGAAGAAAGAAAAACAATTTACTTGTGCCTTGCCCACATGAGTGAGGCTGGTTTGGAACAGAAATATGTGAAGGAGGCTTTCGACACCAACTGGGTGGTGCCGATGGGACCGAATGTAAATGCCTTTGAAGATGAATTGACAAGGTTTGTGGCCTCAAAAGCCTCTCCTAAATCCTCCCCTGAAGGGA
>NZ_FR892591.1:0-11040 GCF_000436015.1 Prevotella sp. CAG:592
TCAGGATGGGTTTGAGGCTAGGTGGGGGTTGGTGTCAATATTCAAGTTAAAAAACTGCTGTCTTAATTTCTGTTGACCCATGTTAAGAATGTGCACAAAATGAGGGTTTTGTGCTGAAATGCTTGTGTATGTCAACAATTATTACTACTTTTGCATCCGAAATCAAGAAACGGCTTAACTGCTTACGTTTTGATCAAGCAAGTTTTGCCACAGTATTTAACTGGTGTCCAGGGTCAACGTTTTTTTTCTCTTATGTTTAAAGTTGACGCCGCGGGATTAATGTTCATATATTGTTCAGAGTATTGACCAGAGTTGTTGTTGTGCCCAGTCAATACGGCCCAGATGCCAAAAACAAAAGGTTATGAATTTTTCAACAAAGAGTAGGATTTTATTAGTAGTATTATTATTCATGTGTCTTCCTTTGGCAGCGCTTGCCGGAGGCGACGAACAAACGACAGCAGATTTCGACTGGGAACCCGTGATGGAAGCGGTGATACAGGTGGAGAGCGGAGGCAACCCGAATGCCAGAAGCGGCAATTCGTGCGGAGCAATGCAGATAACTCCGATTTGCGTGGCACAGTGTAACATCATACTGAAGGCGCGCAAGAGCAAGAAGCGCTATTCGCTGAAAGACCGTTTCGATGTGGCTAAGTCGAAAGAGATGTTCCGACTCATTCAGTCGTTCTACAATGTAGAAAACAACATCGAGAAGGCAATCCGTTCATGGAACGGCGGTATGCGATACTCCATAAAGGGTACGCAGCGCTACTACGAGAAGGTGATGTCATATCTCAACAAAAAGCAGTAAGCTGTCACACCAACCGGCAGGAGGCCAACCCCCTCTATGGCCAGACAAAACAACAAGAGTTTTGGCAAATTATAAATAAGCAAGTCGCCAAGTCACGACCAACCACGGTCACGGCTTGGCGCCTTTTCGTTTCTTCTCGACTGATTTGGGGGACGATATAAGCCGATGGAAATTTGCAATGCATTTCATCTTTTATAGAAAATGTAAGGAGATTTGCAATGCATTTCATTTTTCGTGGATAACCCTAAGAAATTTGCAATACATTTCATTTTTGCAGTTAAATCTGAAGAAATTTGCAATGGAATGCAAATTTGTCGGCATAAATGGCTATATTTGCAATGGATTACATTTTTGGGGATATGATAGAACGAAAGCAATACATATCACTTCTTGAAAAATGGAAGAACAAGAAGGTGATAAAGATAGTTACAGGCATCCGCAGGTGTGGAAAATCGTCACTTCTGAAGATGTTCAGTGACAAGCTGCAACAGGATGGAGTCAGGAAGGAACAGATACAGAGCGTTAATTTTGAAGACCTCGACAATGAACCTTTGCTTGACTACAAACGTCTTCACAGTCATATTAAAGAACGGCTGCTGCCAGACAGGATGAACTATCTGTTTTTCGATGAGATACAGTTGGTCGGCAATTTTCAGAAAACCATAGACAGCCTGTTCTTGCTTGACAACGTGGACATATACATCACAGGCTCCAATGCCTACTTGTTGTCTGGCGAAATTGCCACGTTGCTTACCGGAAGATATGTTGAAATAAAACTTTTCCCGTTCTCTTTCAGTGAATTCATAATGGCAAGCGGCAAGCCGCAGTCTCTTGAGCAGGCTTACAGACAGTATGTAGAATGCGGGTCGTTTCCGTATGTAACTCAGATATGCAATGACAAGGAGATGGTGCGCGAATATCTGTCGGGACTATACAATACCATAGTGCTGAAAGACGTGGTGGGCAGGAAAAAGATAACCGACGTGATGATGCTGCAGAGCATCGTGAGATTCATAGCCGACAATATAGGCAACATCTCGGTGATAAAGCGCATCAGCGATACCTTGACGTCGCTCGGAAGGAAAATCACTTCACATACAGTGGAGAACTATATCTCGGCATTGACAGACAGCTATATTTTCTATCAAGCACAGAGATACGACACCAAGGGCAAGCAACTGCTGAAAACGGGAATGAAACTGTATTTGGCTGACATCGGACTGCGCAATGTAATAAATGGAACGAAGGGCGGCGACATGGGACATATTCTTGAAAACATTGTCTTTCTGGAACTTGCGCGACGCGGTGGGGAAATCTATGTGGGCAAGGCCGGAGAGGCGGAGATAGACTTCGTTGTAATCAATGGCAATGACAAGGCTTACTATCAGGTGGCGCTAAGCGTCAGAGATGAGGCTACGATGAACAGGGAGCTGGCACCGCTGAAGTCGTTGCCGGATTCTTTCCCAAAATATCTGCTCACGATGGACAATGACCCTGTTGCGCAGCACGATGGCATCAAGCAGATATACGTGCTTGACTGGCTGACTGAAAGGCCATAAAATAACAATCACGCATCATGGAGGGAATTATCCTCACATGATGCGTGATTCTGTTTGTATTCTCTTCTGCCGCATGCGGAAGACTGCAAAGTAAAATATTACATTGAAACAGTCGTAAAATATTACATTGACGGCCTATTATATTATTTAACGGCCTTATGCCCGATTGTTGATGCGGCAGCAGGCGTCAGAACTGCTCCAGAATCTCGATGCGCTTCTGTGTGTCGGGGTGGGTGGAGAAGAGCGATGTGAAGAAGCCCATGCCCTTGCCGCCGCTCAGAGCCTGCGGATGCACGATGAACAGCTGTGCCACATCGTCGCGCTTCACCTTCTTCAGTCCGGGCTTGTCGCTTATCTTGCGCAGTGCCGAGGCGAGGGCGAGCGGATTGCCGCAGAGTTCAGCGCCGCCGGCATCAGCCATATATTCGCGTTTGCGACTGATGGCGAAGCGGGTGAGCAGGGCGAAGAAATAGGCTATGATGCCAAGGAAGATGGCAATCAGAAACACTAGTATCGCAGCGCCTCCGTTGTTGTTGTCGTCATCGTCGCTGCTGCTGCTCGAACTGTCGCTGACAATCCAGAACAACGACCTTATGCTCACCTGTATTATCGTCGTGATGATTCCCACGAAGATGATGCTCGTGATGAGCAGACGGGTGTCGCGGTTGCGGATATGCGTCAGCTCGTGGGCTATCACGCCGGCCAGTTCGTCGTCGTTGAGCACCTTCAGCAGTCCGGTGGTCACCGTCACAGTGTAGCTCTTCCTGTCTATTCCGCTGGCAAAGGCGTTGAGTTGCGGGTCGTCCACCACGTTTATCTTCGGCATGTCCATTCCCGCCGTCATCGTCAGGTTCTCCACGATGTTATACACCCTGGGGTTTTCGCGGCGCTCCAGAGTCTTGGCTCCCGTTGCCGCTTTCACCATCGACGCGTTGAAGAAATATGCTATCACGAACCACACGCTCACGGTGCCCACTACCCAAGGCAGCGAGTCGATGAACGCTCCGTTCACCCATGTCCAGTTCACGTTGCCCCCAACCTGTTCGGCATTGCCGTCCAATGCGACGCCGCAAAGGCTCAGCAGCACGTAGAACAGCCACACCATGAGGAGCGTGAGAGCCGGAAAGGACAGCAGCAGCATTATAGTCAGTTTGTTGTTGCGGCTGACTTGGGTATACATTCCTACGTATTTCATAATCAAGAGTTTATATCCTCCGCCCGGCTGCCGATGGTGGCTGCCGCGACGGGGGAAGAGTTAGAAATCGGAGTCTTAGTCCAGACTCCCATGCTTGTCAGCGGGTTTTCACCCGAATTGATATGCTGGCCGCGGCTTAGAATTTGATTTCCGGAGCCTTCTCCACTGCGGCGCGGCTCTCCTGCGGAATCTCGAACATAGGCTGGCGGGAGAATCCGAACATCTTGGCGAAGAGGTTGCTTGGGAAAGTCTCCACGGCATTGTTGAGCTCACGTGTGGCAGAGTTGAAGAAGCGGCGAACGGCAGCGAGCTTGTTCTCGATGTCGGCAATCTCCTCCTGCAGCTGGATGAAGTTCTGGTTAGCCTTCAGGTCTGGGTAAGCCTCAAGCGAAACCTTGAGACCGGCGAGTGCGCTTGTCATCATGTTGTCAGCCTTCACCTTGTCGTTTATGGTCTGTGCTCCCATTGATGCGGCACGGGCGTCGGTCACGCGCTGCAGCGTCTCCTTCTCGTGAGTGGCATATCCCTTCACCGTAGCCACGAGCTGTGGGATGAGGTCGCAGCGCTGCTTGAGCTGCACGTCGATGTTTGCGAAAGCATTCTCGCGGTTGTTGCGCAGTTTCACGAGTCTGTTGTAGATTGACACGAGCCATATCGCCAGGATTGCGACGATAATGATGATCACGATTGTTGTTGTCATAATGTTTGGGTTTTTTTAGTGCCTTCTCCCGTCGCTTGCCGCGCCGGGATTGTCGGCGTTGTTAATAATGTGATATTTTCTTTCTCTGTTCTTTATGCGTTTCTGTCTCTTTTCCCATATTGACGCAGGAACTGACAGGAATACTACAAAAATAAGACCTTTTCTTGTTTTGTCACGTCTGATTTAAGTTTTGTTTTGCTTTATGTTCATTTTTTTTGTTACTTTGCCGTTCCTTTTTCTGCCTTCCAAAGCCTCATTGCTGCATGGCGCAGTAATCATTCTGCCCAGCATAGTTCTTGTTCTGTTGCAAAGGTAGCCAATAATCGTGAGACCATAACTTGCAAATCCTCTCAAAAAACTTGCAAATCCTCTCAAATATCCAGTTTTCCCTTTCATTTCCCATGATGTTACATAAAATGTTACACCCTGTAGAATGTTACAATCCTCATTGCTTGTATTTCCACAAAGTGCGCTATACAGGTTGCTAACGGCATATTCTATGCGTATATAAGCTTACGTTAGCACGATAGGCAGATACTGATGTTCGCTCTAAGTTTGAAGAAGAATGCAATGCAGTTGAATAAACGTTAAACTATCAAGGAGGCGATTCATCTAAGTTTAAAGATTGATTTTAGCTTTGCAGCTTCCTTCGTAAGTTTCTCAGGGTTTTGCTTCGCCAATTTTGCCAGGTTGAAGAGCTTCCATTTTACCGAGGGGTAATTCCGCATGTAGGCGAACTCGTAGCCTTCCCATTCCGGCTTGCCCTGTTCAAAGCTTACGAGGAAATTCTTGTCAGCTTCTGACATCATACCATTCACATCATCTATCAGTTTGGTGCGTGTTTCTTCAAATTCAGCATAAGTGAAAGGGATGTCGGTCATTCCGTCAAACTGGTTGGCCATGGCCTCGCTTTGGTCAATCAGTCTTGGAGCAAAGGACTCGTGGATTGGACGGTCGCTGCCAAGCAGACAGAATATCAGGCCTTCGCGACAATCGGCCAAGGGAATGTCCATATACTTCACGTCAAATAAGTCGCGAGGATGTTGGCGAGAGAGTGCGGCTGCAATCTTGCCTCCATAAAGCTGGGTAAGTGGAACGATATTGGCCTCACAATAGAGTCCAAACTCATTCTGTGCCTTCTCGCTTAATGGCACAGTGATGTTCTCACCGCCCACTAGTCCACGCTTAGTCTGATTTACTTCTACTTTTACCTGTTTGCCCCGCCACTCGCAAAGCAACTTGCTGGTGTTGTAGTTGGGCTTTATGTGCATACCCTTGAAAGCCTTCTTTGCTTTCTCGCAAATAGATGCCAGATGAAGGTTAATATCATCTAGGCTCTGCTTCCGGTCAGCCAACGGAATATAGGTGAGGTCTATATCGACCGAGTATCTGGGCAAGTCTTTCAAGAAGAGATTTATGGCGGTGCCGCCATGGACTGCAAATACACCTTCCTCCATGACGATGGGCATAATGCGAAGTAGCAGCTCCACCTTTTGGGCATAAACTCTGCCGGTTATATTGTTCTCATTCATACTCTGCAAGATCTTTAGGAATGGTCATATTATATTTCGCTATATACTTACCTGTCGGCACCACCATGTATCGGGCTGTGCCCAATTGTATATTGTCAAATTTCAGAGCCTTGAACCACGGATGTCCGGCTTTCTCTGCCATATAGACAAAGAGTCGCTTAACCTTTTGCGAGGAGCACGTTTCAAGCAACGATTGCACCAGCCTGGGCCGAAGCGTAGTCATACTCTCCATTATATAATATAGATCTAATAGCGAGGAGGCAGCCTCCGGCAGGTGGAGACATTCCAGAAAGGCACGCTCTGGTGATGATACCAAAAGAATATCACCTTCAAAGGTCATGGTCTCCACGCCAAGCAGGTCATCCCCCAGAAAAGAAGTAGTCATATACTTCACTGTCATATCCCAATCATACGACAATATCCATGAGGGAAGCTTATTCGTTCTTCCGGTAAAAAGATAAGCTTGTGGCTTGCCCAATGACAGATAATGGGAATAACCACGCAGCTCGAGGGCGGTGTAAGCACCAACGATGCATCGTTTCGACAACTGGTTGTTATAGGCGGATATGGCATGGAGCAGTTTGGGTGCAGTGCCGTTCAAGACATACACCCCTTTGGATATGCGGTTAAGCCATCCGCTCTTCATGTAGGCATGTTGCCCCTTGGCATCCAGTCCCTGCCGTGTGAGCCAGTCGCCAAACATGAAGCCCGTATTTGGATTGGACTCCATTATTTTCTGTATTTTTGTTGCCATCTTCTCTGATATTACGAATTTGACGATAATTTTTATGCAAAATTACACATTTATCTTGATTGACCAAATGTCTCGCCAAGAAAGTACTGAATTTTTCTTGATATTGTGCGCCGTCTTCGCTTTCTTTGCGAATATGAGGTGCAAAAACCAGCAAAGACACCTTATAAAGACATGAGACTGCAAGCGGTTATAAAATCATCACATAAGACGGGCTAATAACCTTTTTGGGGCTTAATTCTGTATTTTTCAGCTGTCTGAAGTCGAACGCATTTCGTCTTCTTCATTATTCCCTTTGAGCCCGGTATAATCGTTGATATAAAGAAATCAAGCACATGTGATTGCGGCAGATATGAGGTTTCAGATTACTTTTTGGCCTGAAATCAATAAATAATGCGTAATAATCTCGTTTAATCAGTTTTTTGCATTATCTTTGTACATTATTAATATTAGGTATGAACATATCATTGCGAAATACGATACGGTGGGCACTCATCGCTCTTGCCGCTCCGATATTCCTCATCATATTGTTGGCGGTGCTGCTCTATCTGCCTCCGGTGCAGAACTGGGCGGTAGACTGCGTGGCGGACTATGCCTCGGAGAAGACTGGAATGCAGATCTCCGTGGGCAGGGTGAATCTGGAGTTTCCGCTCGACCTCGGAGTGGAAAACTTCAAGATGATAAAACCCAACGACTCGCTGCCGCAGGTGAGAGACACCGTTGCCGATGTGGAGAAACTCGTGGTCAGCGTGCAGCTCATGCCGCTGCTGAGCCGGCAGGTGGAGATAGACCAGCTGGAACTCAGGGGTGTGAACATGAACACCACCGACTTCATACATGAGGCAAGGGTGAAAGGCACCGTGGGGCTCCTCTCGCTCAGCAGCCACGGCATAGACTGGGGCAAGCAGACAATCATCGTTGACGATGCGCTGCTCAGCGACGCCAACGTCAGCGTGGAACTCAGCGACACCGTGCCGCCAGACACCACCAAGACCCCTACATACTGGAAGATACACGTGGAGCAGCTCAACGTAGACCGCACGCGTGCAGTGGTACACATGCCAGGCGACACCCTGCAGGTGGACGCATATCTGGGCAAGGCAGGAGTGAGAGAAGGTACCTTCGACCTATACAAGAACCTGTATAGCGTGGGCAATTTCGAACTTGCCGACGGCAGGATAGCCTACGACAACAAGTTCATGACACGTTCGCGCGACATCATAGACCCCAACCACATCCTGCTCTCAGAGGTGAACCTCGGCATCGACTCCCTCTCCTATGCCATGGAGACTTCGGAGCTGAAGCTCGTGATGCGCCATTGCGCACTGAAGGAGAGGGGAGGACTGCAGATTGCCGACATAAAGGGACCTCTCTCTATGGACTCCCTCAAACTGAAGATGCCGCAGCTGCTGCTCAAGACCCCCGACTCATGGCTGAAAGCCGCCGTGGACATGGACCTCAATGCCTTCAGCGACTCCTGTCCGGGACGCCTCTCCCTTAGGGCAAACGCATCGCTCGGAAAGCGCGACCTCATGCGCTTCATGTCCGGCATGCCAGCGTCATTCCGCCGGCAGTGGCCCGACAAACCATTGACTGTCAACACGATACTCAGCGGAAACCTCCAGCGGATGAGGCTCCGGCTGCTCAACCTCAACCTGCCGTCGGCACTGAAAGCAGACGCCAACGGATATCTCACCAATCTCACCGACACCAAGCGGCTCGGCGCCAGCATCAACTTCAAGGCATCGGCTGCCAACACGCAGTTTATCACGGCGCTCGTGGGAAAGGAGAACATGGGCGGAGCGAGGATACCGAACGGCATCTCGCTCTCGGGCAACGTGAAGACCGGCGGCAACCAGGTGTATCTCGCCGACGTGACGATGCGCGAGGGTGGGGGAACGATGAAGTTGAAAGCACGGTTAAGCATGCCGAACATGGCATACAGCGCAAAAGTCTCTGCCGCCGGAATGAGGATAGACCATTTCATGCCGACGCTCGGAATGAAAGACTTCTCGGGAACCCTCGACGTAAACGGCAGGGGCACCGACCCTATGAAGAAGAGCATGACGGTGGATGCCAGTGTCGACATCAGGAAATTTGTCTACGACAAATACCACTTCACGGGCATCACCGCTGACGCCCGACTTAGCAACGGACTCATACACGCCAACATAAACAGCAAGAACCAGCTGCTCGACGGACTGCTCTCGGTGGACGGATTCGTAAGTTCGAAGAAAATCTACGCCACCATAGCCTCCGACATCAGCCGCATCGACCTCTATGCCCTCGGTGTGGCAAAGAAGCCGCTCATTGCATCGCTGTGTTGCCATTTCGACGTGGCAACCGACATGCGCCACTCGTATATGCTGAAGGGAGGAACGAGCGACGTGACGATTCTCGACTCGCTCAAGGCTTACCGGCCGGTGAACATCACCTTCGACGTGCTCACCAACCGCGACACCACAAGGGCGATGGTAGACTGCGGCGACTTCTATCTCAATATGAACGCCAAAGGGGGATACGAGCATCTGCTCTCGCGCTTCGAGAAGTTCGGCAGCCTGCTCTCAAAGGAAATCTCCGACGGACGCATCGACTATGTGGCGCTGCGCCAGCAACTGCCGGAGGCCGACTTCCGCATGAAGGCGGGAAAAGACAATATCTTCAGCCGATTCCTGAAATATTACGGCTACACCTTCACCAGTGCCGAGATGAACATGACGATGTCGGCGGCTACGGGAATGAACGGTGCCTTGCAGGTGAACGAACTGACGGCGGCGGGAGTGCTGCTCGACACGATACGCTTCAACGTGGTGTCAGACTCCGTGAACTGTACCTACAACGGACAGATACGCAACTCGAAGAACAACCCGCAGTATGTGTTTAATTCGCTCTTCGACGGATACGTGTTCGACCGTGGTTCGGGTCTCAACATCTCCATCTACGACGCCGCCAACCGCCTCGGCATCAAGCTCGGAGCCACGGCGACTCTCGAAGACACCGGAACGCGCCTCCATCTGCTGACCGACGATATCATACTGGGATACAAGAGGTTTGAGGCAAACGAGAACAACTATCTCTTCCTCGGCGACGATAACAGGGTGTCGGCAAATCTCAAACTGAAGTCTGCCGACGGCATGGGACTGCAGGTCTACACCAACGACGAAAACCACGACGCCTTGCAGGACATCACCGTGGGACTCAGCAATTTCGACCTATCCAAGATTACCGCCGTGCTGCCGTATTTCCCCAAGATAACGGGAAACATGAACGGTGACTTCCACGCCATACAGACAAAGGAGAACATCACCCTCTCGTCAAACCTTAGCGTAGACAAGATGACATACGAGGGATGCTCGCTCGGCGATATAAGCACCGAATTCGTATATATACCACAGGAGGACGGCAGTCACTATCTCGACGCCGTGCTCTTCAGCGAGGGCTCACAGGTGGGGTCGCTCATCGGAACATACCACCCTGCTGGAAAGGGAGTGCTCAATGCCGACCTCAAGCTCGAACACCTGCCGATGAAAATCGTGAACGGATTCATACCGCAGCAGCTCTTCGGATTTGAGGGATATGCCGACGGCTCGATGAAGGTGAGGGGAGAACTCTCCAAACCGCATGTCGACGGTGAGGTGTTCCTCGACTCCATGTATATGGTCAGCGTGCCATACGGCGTGAAGCTCCGCTTCAGCGACGACCCCGTGAGAGTGGTCGACAGCAAGCTGATGCTCGAAAACTTCGAGGTGTTCGGCCACAACGACAATCCGCTGAACATCTACGGAAACATAAACTTTGCCGACCTCGACAATGTGTATATGGACGTGCGCATGAAGGCAACAAACTATCAGCTCATCAACTCAAAGGAGAACTACCGCAGCGTGGCATACGGCAAGGCGTATATCGACTTCTACGGTTCGGTGCGCGGAAAACTCGACAATCTGATGATGCGCGGACGGCTCAACGTGCTCGGTTCCACCGATGTGGCGTATATACTGAGAGACTCGCCGCTGACCACCGACAACCAGATGGACGAACTGGTGAAATTCACCAATCTCAGCGACTCCACGCAGCAGACCGTGGAGCATCCGCCGTTGACGGGTCTCGACATGATTCTCTCGGTGGGAGTGGACGAGGGAGCCCACGTGATGTGTTATCTCAATGCCGACCACTCCAACTATATCGACCTTATGGGAGGCGGCGACCTGCGTATGACTTACGATCCGCTCAACGAACTCCGCCTCACGGGCAAGTATACGCTCAGCAACGGTGAGATGAAATACGCCCTGCCGGTGATTCCGCTCAAGACCTTCACCATAGAGAACGGCAGCTACATAGAGTTCACGGGAGATGTGATGAACCCGAAACTGAACATCACAGCCACTGAGGAGACGAGGGCCACGGTGGGCACCAACGGACAGCAGGGCAGGACTGTGGACTTCAAGTGTGGAGTGGTGATAACAAGGACGCTCAACGATATGGGACTGGAGTTCAC
>NZ_FR892591.1:11053-28784 GCF_000436015.1 Prevotella sp. CAG:592
GGAGTTCACGCTCGATGCTCCCGAGGATATGTCGCTCCACAATGAGCTGCAGGCGATGAGCATGGAGCAGAGAGGCAAACTCGCCGTTACGATGCTCACCACGGGAATGTATCTCGCTGACGGAAATACCAGCGCATTCTCAATGAACAGTGCCCTCAGTTCGTTCTTGCAGACTGAGATAAACAACATAACGGGAAATGCCCTTCGCACCCTCGATCTGAGCTTCGGCATCGACAACTCCACCGATGCCTCGGGAAGTATGCACACAGACTATTCGTTCAAGTTTGCCAAGAGATTCTGGAACAACAGGCTCAAGATAATCGTGGGCGGAAAGGTGTCGAGCGGTGCCGACGTGCCAAACCAGAACGAGTCGTTCTTCGACAACGTGACGTTTGAATACCGTCTGGGCGACACATCGAACAAATACCTGCGGCTCTTCTACGACAACAACTCCTACGACTGGCTCGAAGGTACTACGCAGGAGTTCGGAGTGGGATTCACATGGCGCAAGACGATGCAGCACTTCAAGGATCTCTTCCGCAAGGAGAGAAAGATGCAGATGCCGGCAGCTCCCCAGCGCCCGGCTCCAGGTGACTCCACTAAGACGCCTCTGGTGAACAGGGAGATTAAGTGATTTGCAATCAAGTAGGATGACTTGTCTGCTCGTCCACTCGTCCACTTGTCCGCTCGTCCTCTCGTCTGTTCGTCTGCTTGACTGCTATAAGAAAGAGTAACCTTCATCTCCCCTTCGGGGGAGAACGAGAGGGGGCTGAAGTGATTGGCAGAATAAGTCTATGACTAAGCATAGTAACTTGTTCCTTCCCTTGGGGAAGGTTAGGATGGGTTCCCCTTTTCAGAAAAGCATCGGGTGTCTTACGATAATATTAGAATGCGTTAAATTCGTCAACTAAATAAAAATGAAACACCAAATAATGTCAAATACCCTCGGCACACTGATAGTATGTGCCTTGGCGTTTCTCGCCACGGCGTGTTCCACCACAAGTTCCGTGCCCGAGGGCGACCAGCTATATGTGGGACTGAAACAGATAGAATATGACGACTGCGAGAAGTCTGACCACTACTATTCCACTCAGGAAGAAGTGGAGGCAGCACTTGCTACGGCACCAAACGGAGCCTTCTTCGGCAGCTCATATCATCGCACCATACCATATAAGCTATGGATATGGAATGCATTCCAGAACTCTGAGGGAAAACTCGGCAAATGGATTGCCAAGACCTTCGGCAGCGCACCGGTGCTCATGAGCTGGGTGAACCCGCAGCTGAGAGCGTCGGTGGCACAGTCGGTATTGCGCAATCATGGCTATCTGGGCGGCACGGTGGGCTTTGAAGTGGAGACGCAGAAGAATCCCAAGAAGGCAAAGATATTATATAAGGTGGCGATGAACCAGCTGTCGCTCATCGACACCGTGGAATATGCCAACTTCCCCGCCGTGGCAGACAGTCTGATACTCGCCACCCGCGACCAGGCGCTGATTGGTCCGGGCAAGCCTTTCAATGTGGCAACCCTCGATGCGGAGGCCCTCTTCCGCAACAACGGATACTACTATTTCCAGCCTGCCTACGCCTCGTATCTCGCCGACACGCTGGCTCATCAGGGCAGGGTGAAGCTCAGACTGCAGCTCGCCGACAACATCCCGGAGAGGGCGCGCCACAAATGGTATATCGGAAACCTGAAGGTGAACATCCAGAAGCAGCTCATGGAGCAGCTCAAGGACTCGTTCAACTACCGCCGCCTCATACTCGCCTACAACGGCAAGCGCCCGCCAATCAGAGCGCGTCTGCTGCTGAGACATCTCCGTCTGTTCCCACGGCAGCAGTATAGCCAGGACGCATATCTCGAAAGTGCCGAAAGGCTCAGTTCGGCAGGACAATACAGTTCGGTGCAGTTCGCTTTCACACCTCGCGACACCACCGCACAATGTGACACCCTCGACATGACGGTGAGCTGCGTGCTCAACAAACCGTATGAGTTTTATGTGGAGACTAATTATAGCAACAAGATAAACGGCCGCACCGGACCGGAGCTGGTGCTCGGTCTGAAGAAACTTAATGCCTTCAAGGGCGGAGAGGTGGTAGACCTGCGTCTGCATGGAGCCTACGAATGGCAGACGGGAGGACAGAACGGCAAGGACTACAACTCCTATGAATATGGTGCAGACCTCTCGGTGTCATTCCCACGAATGATATTTCCGTTCCTCAAGCCTTACAGATATCACGTCACGCCAACTACAACGGCGAGGGCGTCGGCAAACGTCATCAACAGACCGGGATATTTCAAGATGCATACGGCGTCGGGAAACTGGACCTACCAGTGGCAGCCCACGGAGACGAAGAAATTCGAGGTGACACCGTTGACGCTGAAATACCAGCACCTCACCTATACCACCCACACCTTCGACTCCATAATGAACGCCAACCCCTATCTCCTCGCCACCATGCAGGACATGCTCATACCGAAGATGCAGTTCTCCTACACATACAACAGTCCGAAGAAATACCGCAACCCGATATACTGGAACCTCACGCTCTCGGAGTCGGGCAACGTGCTCTCGCTCGGCTATCTCGCGGCAGGCAAGAAATGGAACGCCAAGGGCAAGGAGCTCTTCAAGAACGCCTATGCACAATTCTTGAAACTGGAGACCGACTTCACCAAGACATGGAGCATCGGACTCAAGTCGCAGCTCGTGGGCCATGTCAATGCTGGCATCGTATATTCGTATGGCAACGCAGCATCCACGCCATACAGCGAGCAGTTCTATGTGGGAGGCGCCAACAGCATACGTGCCTTCCCCGTGAGATCGGTAGGTCCGGGACGCTACTACACCGACCAGGCGCGCCTCTCCTATCTCGACCAGACCGGCGACATGAAGTTTCTCGCCAACCTGGAATACCGTTTCAATCTCTTCGGTGACCTCTATGGCGCCGCCTTCCTCGATGCCGGCAACGTGTGGGGCGTGCGCGACGACGGATACCGCAAGGGGGCACAGTTCAAGATGAAGAACCTGCTCAAGGAGATGGCGGTAGGCACCGGCATCGGAGTGCGCTACGACCTGCAGTTCCTCATCCTGCGCATAGACTGGGGAGTGGGAATCCACATGCCATACGACACCGGCCGCAGCGGCTACTACAACATACGCAAATTCAAAGACGGCCAGTCGCTCCATCTCGCAGTGGGATATCCCTTCTAAGCCTCATATCCATCCTGATCTCAAACCCATCCTGACCTCAACCCATCCTAACCTTCCCAAAGGGGAACCCATCCTAACCTTCCCAAAGGGAAGGAACGAGTTGCTCATTGGCAGAAGGGAACACCCGATAACAATTGTGCATCGCGAAGCATATCGAAAATAGGAAGTGCCCCAGCACTTGCAAATCCTGCTCAATCCAAACCAAGATCCAAGAATCATTAGCTAAATAACATCAAAAAAAGATCCGTGAAAGACCAATCCGTGTAAAGTCCGTGCTATCCGTGTTTCTTTTTTTGATTTGTGTCCCTGCCGCAGGCCAGGGGCACAAAGACAACACGGAATAACAATATCAGTGATAAGCCCCATCCACCACCCATCAGCATCCGCACATCCTCACAGATAAATTTCCCTCAAACTCTTGTAAGAACCAAACGAGATGCTTATCTTTGTATGGCTGCACGAGACAACAGAGAGGCCCGCAGACGGAACACAGGAGCCATACAGCAGACAACACAAATCTGCACTCCAAAAACTGCGGAAGCCATACGGCAGACAAGAGGCGCACAAGGCGCATCGACAAACAAGAATAAAGAAGGGATGTTAAAGTTTCACGTGAAACATTATCACCCAAAAGTTCTATGAAACAAGAAGTTAGAGAAAATGACAAAAGAAGAAAATGAAAAGCGGTTGGAGCATCTGAGGGGCATAGTCAGCAATCTGCCTGGCAAGCCCGGCAGCTACCAATACTACGACAAGGAGGGCACCATAATCTATGTGGGCAAGGCGAAGAACCTGAAGAACCGTGTGTCGTCATACTTCCATAAGGAGGTGGACAGATACAAGACGAAGGTGCTCGTGAGCAAGATCTGGGACATCACATACACAGTGGTAAACACGGAGGAAGACGCTCTGCTTCTTGAAAACAATCTGATAAAGAAATACCAACCCAAATACAACATTCTGCTCAAGGACGGCAAGACCTACCCTTCTATCGTTATCACGAAGGAGTATTATCCGAGGATATTCAAGACGAGGGTGATAAACAAGAAATTCGGCACCTATTACGGTCCGTTCAGCCACATCGGTACGATGTATGCGCTGCTTGATATAATAAAGAAAGTGTATAAGCCCCGCACCTGCCGACTGCCACTCACGGAGGAGGGCATCAGACAGAAGAGATATTCTCCCTGTCTGGACTACCACATAAAGAACTGCTCCGGGGCGTGTATAGGCAAACAGTCGCACGAGGAATATATGAAGAACATCGAGCAGGCACGCGAAATACTGAAAGGAAACACGCGCGAGGTGCAGAAAATGCTCTTTGAGGAGATGCAGAAGCTTGCCGAAGAACTGCGTTTCGAAGAGGCGGAAGAGATAAAGAGGAAGTATATATTGCTTGATAATTTCTGCTCCAAGAGTGAGGTGGTGAGCCATACCATCAACGATGTGGACGTGTTTACTGTGACCGACGACGAGAATATCGCCTTTGTGAACTATATCCATGTGACTAACGGCAATATAAACCAGGCGTTCACCTTTGAATTCAAGAAAAAACTGCATGAGAACGAGGACGAGATACTGCCTGTCGCCATCATGCAGATAAGGGAGAAACTGGGCAGCAAGTCGAGGGAAATCATCGTGGCACACGACATCGAACTGCCTCTCGACGGCATCACGCTGACCATTCCGCAGAGGGGCGACAAGAAAAAACTGCTGGAACTCTCTGAAATGAACGGCAAGCAATACCGTTTCGACCGTCTGAAACAGGCTGAAAAACTAAACCCTGAGCAGAAGGCGGTGAGACTGATGAAGGAGATTCAGGAGGCGCTGAAACTGCCCAAGATGCCGTATCAGATAGAATGTTTCGACAACTCCAACATCAGCGGAACAGATGCCGTGGCAGCGTGTGTGGTGTTCAAGAAGATGAAACCAAGCAAGAAAGACTACCGCAAATATAACATAAAGACCGTGGTGGGACCCGACGACTATGCCTCTATGAAAGAGGTGGTGAGAAGGCGCTATTCACGACTCATAGAGGAGGAACAGCCACTGCCCGACCTCATCATAACCGACGGTGGAAAGGGACAGATGGAAGTGGTGAGAGAGGTGATAGAAGACGAGCTGCATATCGACATACCTATCGCCGGACTGGCAAAAGACGACCGCCACCGCACTAACGAACTGCTGTATGGATTTCCTCCGAAGGTGATTGGAATGAAGACGGACAGCGAACTGTTCCGGCTGCTGACACACATCCAGGACGAGGTGCACCGCTTTGCCATCACTTTCCACCGCGACAAGCGGTCTAAACACGCCCTGCATTCGGAACTTGACGACATCAAAGGCATCGGACCAAAGACGAAAGAGGCGCTGATGAAGGCGTTCAAGACGGTGAAGAAGATGCGTGAGAGCGATGTGGAGAGCCTGACAGAGGTGGTTGGCAGACAGAAAGCGGAATTGTTAAGAGAATATTTCGACAGTAAAAAGCAGTAATTTATAGGGGAATATTTTGCGGTAATTCAATAAAAAGGTAACTTTGTAGACAGAATAAGAACATAAAAAGATGAAAGTTGTCATACAGCGCGTGAGCCACGCATCGGTAACAATAAACGGCACAGTGAAATCAAGCATCGGAAAGGGTTTTCTGATACTCCTCGGAATAGGCTGCGAGGACACCCAGGAAGACATAGACTGGCTGGTGAAGAAGGTAGTTAACCTGCGCGTGTTCGACGATGAGAACGGTGTGATGAACCGTTCTATACTCGACGACGGCGGCGATATAATAGTGGTGAGCCAGTTCACTCTGATGGCATCCACAAAGAAAGGCAACCGCCCTTCGTGGATTCATGCCGCTCCACACGAACTCTCGGTGCCGCTATACGAGAAATTCTGCAGCGATCTCAGCACAGCCCTCGGGAAGCCTGTAGGCACAGGCGAATTCGGTGCCGACATGAAGGTGGAACTGCTCAACGACGGACCGGTGACCATCTGTATAGACACAAAGCACAAGGAATAGCAGCAAAAAGAAACCATAATAAGATTAATGGGAAAAGAACAAACAGAAATAAAAGGAATGGAAAAGAAGAAGCTGAAAACGCTTCCTCTGGCGCTTTTCATCATGTTTGGAGCAATCAGCATGGCAGACAAGCTGTGGCTGCAGAACGAATACGTGAGACTGGCAGCATGGACGTGTCTCTGCGGATGCATAAACGCCGACTTCTTCCTGTCGGAAAACAAAACGGCAAAAGCAATAACATTGGTCCTGAGCATAGCGTGCGACGCTATACTGATATGGGACATATACCAAATCATTACAGCATGACGATAAAAGAGGCACAAGAGACCGTAGACAAATGGATAAAGACGTATGGAGTGCGCTATTTCTCGGAGCTCACGAATATGGCTTGTCTCACTGAGGAGGTGGGCGAACTGGCTCGCGTGATGGCACGCACCTACGGCGACCAAAGCTTCAAGAAGGGAGAAAAACCAAACCTGGGCGAAGAGATGGCAGACGTGTTGTGGGTGCTCATCTGCCTTGCCAACCAGACGGGCGTGGACCTGACGGAGGAACTGCAGAAGAGTCTGGAAAAAAAGACGCAGAGAGACCACGACAGACACCGCAACAACCCCAAGCTGAAGTCGGCTTCTACCCCACCCGACAACGGACAGGAAACGGATAAGGAATAAGAAAACAGAATAGGAAACAGAATAAAAACAACTTTATTATGATGACAGAAAAAGAAACACCAAAGGCGGAGAGTACCCTGAAAGCAGCTACACCAAAGGCGAGCAAATATGAAGAGGCTCTGAGCAAGTATAATACAAACCTCGATGACAACGAGGTGCGCGAGGCTGTGAAGAAGATCATCACGGAGAAAGTGCATGAAAACGACAACCTGGACGTGAAGAGATTCCTCATGGGAAGCATCGAACTGACAACCCTGAAGACCACTGACTCTGAGGAGAGCGTACTGGCTTTCACAGAGAAGGTGAACGAGTTTGACGAAGCGTTCGGCGACCTGCCACACGTAGCCACAATCTGCGTATATCCTTGCTTTGCAAAGGTGGTGAGCGAGACTCTCGAAGTGGATGGCGTTGAGGTGGCTTGCGTATCGGGCAGCTTCCCGTCATCACAGGCTCTCATAGAAGTGAAGGTGGCTGAAACTGCACTCGCCGTGAAGGATGGAGCTACGGAAATCGACATCGTAATGCCGGTGGGCAAGTTCCTCAGCGGCGACTACGAGGGCGTTGCCGACGATATCAGCGAGATGAAGTGTGCATGTGGCGACAAGCCGATGAAGGTGATTCTGGAGACAGGCTGCCTGAAGACCGCCTCTAACATCAAGAAGGCTTCAATCCTCGCCATGTATGCCGGCGGAGACTATATCAAGACATCCACAGGTAAACTGGAGCCTGCTGCCACACCGGAGGCTGCCTACGTGATGTGTCAGGCTATCAAGGAGTATTACGACGAGACTGGCATCCAGATCGGTTTCAAGCCGGCAGGAGGCATCAACAGCGTGATGGACGCCCTCATATATTACACCATCGTAAAGGAGGTGTTGGGCGAGAAATGGCTGACAAACAAGTGGTTCCGCCTCGGCACCAGCCGCCTCGCCAACATGCTGCTCAGCGAAATCGAAGGACAACAGATAAAGTTCTTTTAACCCCCAATCGGTCATTAAGACTAAAACAGACAGGTAGACTGGGAAGCGAATGGTTTCCTTGTCTACTTGCCCACAATAAATACCCACATTTTAAACCACAAGATTATGAAAAGAATTGTACTCATTTCATCTGCTATGATGGCGTTAGGCAACATCACTGCGAGTGCACAGATGCCAAAGCTGAATGCTGGCATCATGTCGAAAATCAAGTCTGCCATGGCTAAAGTTATCAAGAAAGAGTCAACCATCGTGGGTAATGTGGCCACAACGGGCATGGATCTGAAGACCACAAAACCCTGCAAGACCACAAGCTACGACTATGTAAACGGAGCGTGGCAATGGGACGACACCACACAGACAGAATACAACAGCAAGGGATATGTCACGGCAACGGTGACAGAAGACGGTGACGGCAAAATCAGAACCGAGAACACCTACGACGACAAACTGGATGGCTTCGTGACCAAGGTGACGGAATATACATGGGATGCCGCTACCAGCACATGGACAAACCCAACGGTTGTGATGTCGGTAGAACTGACTCGCGACGAAAAGGGACACGTGACAAAAGAGATTATATACTCCCTGGATAAAGACACGAAAACATTGGTGAATGAGGGGGAATACAACTTCGTATATGACTCCAAGACAGGCGAACTCTACTCTCTATCCACCGTGATAGAAGAGAAGGACGAAGAGTCTGGAGAGGTAACATCGGTGCCATTGTTGATAAGTGTACAGAAATGGTATAAATACAATCCCAACAAGATTTTCGACTTAGGAATAAGCGACCTCGAAGGAGACATGTTAGGCGATACGGAGAACATGATAGAGAAAGGTACTATCAGCATAACTGTCATGAACATTCCTATAATAGGAACTATCAGGGGCGAATATACAGATACTAAAAGCACCATCACCGTTAAACTCAATGGTATCCTGAACGTCACGATGTCAAACGAAAAGCTCGATGACTATGGCAGCAACAGGACAGATATGACCATCTCCAGCGGTACATACAACACAATGGTGGAGACCATCACGGAGACCAACAACGAGCATGGCGACTGCATAAAGGTAGTGAGCGAACAAGCAAGTACCACTGGCGCAAAAGCTGCCGGCATCGGAGATATCGATACGGATATGGATGGCAACTACACCTTGACCATGGACTACGAATATCTGGAGACTACAAGCAAACCGGCATACGACTTCATGACCGGCAACAACGGTTTCATCAAGAAGAGCATGGTGGTGAACAGACTTGACGCACAGACCAATACTTTCTCACCTATACAGAAAGTGACATACGACGAGTATGTTGACTATGTATCAGGCGCTACCGGCATCGACAAGGTGACAGGAAATGCCTCTGAGAACCAAAACAAGACGTTCTATAGGCTCGACGGCACTAAGGTGGGCAACCAACTGAACAGCGGCGAGAAAGGCGTTTATATCGTAAAAGAAGGCGGCAGGACCTATAAAGTGGCAAAATAAAATGATTGCCATACAATAGAATAGCATAATGCTACGATATATAAGGCGCATCTGGAATCGGTCCGGATGCGCCTTTTATATTTGTTTTAAACCAAATCGGTAATTGGGGGTTGCTTGATTCTTGGTATTTTAGAAAGGTGGATTTTACTTCTCCCTGCGTATCACATAATCGAGATAAGCCACAAGACTCTTTCTTAGAACCTCAGAACGGACATGGGTATCAATGAAACGGATTGCTTCGGCATGGAAGTTCCACATCTGTTTCTCAGCATAGTCGATACCACCGTTTCGTTTGGCGAAATCCACAAGCAGAGCTATCTCATCAGCAGTCGCCGTGCGTTGCTTTACCTTATAGGCGAGTGCAGTCATCGCATCGTCGCATACGGTGTTGAGGGCATAGATTACGGGCAGGGTCAACTTACCCTCTGCCATATCGTTGCCCGTAGGCTTACCGATATCCGAAGAGTCGTAATAGTCGAAAATATCATCACGTATCTGGAATATAATACCGAGATCTTGTCCGAATTTCTTCGCACTTTCTATCTCCTGTTCACTGGCTCCTGCCGACAATGCTCCGATGGCGCAGCATGCCTCGAAGAGAGCTGCCGTCTTCTGCTTAATCACCTGATAATAAACATCTTCGGATATCTTCTCGTTGGCGATATTAGAGAGCTGGAGTATCTCTCCACTTGCCAGCGTGCGACCCAGTTCGGCGAGGTATTTCACAATCTGCGTGTTCCTGGTGTATGCCACATGCAGCAATGCCGTGGACAGCAGATAGTCGCCAACGAGTACTGCCACCTTGTTGTCGTATTCGGCATTCACCGAAGCCTGCCCCCTACGCTCGCTGCTCTCGTCCACCACATCGTCGTGAACGAGACTGGCGGTATGGAGCAGTTCAAGACCTACGGCGGCATTCTGTGTGACATCGGTCACATCGCCGAAATTGCGTGCCATCAGCAGGATGAGCATCGGACGCATGCGCTTGCCGGTGCGCTGACGGATATATGCAAGGGCTTGCGACAATAGTCCGTCGGTATGCGACAACGAGCTATTGAACAGGTTGTTGAAATCATCAAGGTCGCCCTCTATCGGCTGCTTTATTAGTGATAAATAGTCCATTACGTGAAATTTGATACAAAATTACATTTTTTATCCGATTAATCAGAAAAAATAAGTAATTTTACACGATATTCTTGATGAATGGAAAAAAAACAGTGTCTCTTTAGGTCCTGAGGGCTGATTACAGGGCACAACCGGCGGTGTGGCAGTATAAGAAACAGGTAACACCGCCTACATAGCAACAACTAAGAAAAAGAACTGAAAGAATGGACAAACTTTTCCTTCTCGACGCATACGCGCTGATATACCGGTCATACTATGCGTTCATAAAAAATCCCAGGATAAACTCCAAGGGCATGAACACGTCAGCAATAATGGGCTTCTGCAACACCCTACACGAGGTGATGACAAAGGAGAAGCCCACACACCTCGGTGTGGCGTTCGACCCACACGGACCTACGTTCCGCAACGAGGCTTACAAACAGTATAAGGCTCAGCGCGAAGAGACTCCGGAAGACATCAGGGCTGCCGTGCCTATCATTAAGGACATTCTCGGAGCTATGCACATTCCGGTGCTCGAAGTGGCTGGCTATGAGGCTGATGACGTGATAGGAACTCTCGCCAAGAAAGCCGGAGAGATGGGACTCGACACATATATGCTCACACCAGACAAGGACTATGGACAGCTCGTGGGAGGAAACGTGAAGATGTTCAGACCAAGACACGGAGGCGGATATGAAACTCTCGACGAAGAGGGAGTGAAGGAAAAGTATGGCATCGACTCTCCGCTGCAGGTAATCGACCTGCTCGGACTGATGGGCGACTCTGCCGATAATATTCCGGGATGTCCGGGAGTGGGAGAAAAGACGGCAGTGAAACTCATCAACCAGTTTGGCGGTATCACTGCCCTACTCCAACGAACCGACGAACTCAAAGGCGCTCTGAAAAAGAAGGTGGAGGAAAACAAAGAACAAATTGAGTTCTCAAAATTCCTCGCCACAATAAAAACCGATGTCCCCATCGAACTCAATCTCGACGAACTGAAGGTGAAGGAGCCGGACGAAGAAAGAATAATAGAAATCTTCAATGATTTGGAGTTTAAAACCTTTATCCAGCGATTCCTTAACAAACCTAAACCACAGCAAAAAAGTGTTTCAAATCAACTCGATCTCTTTGCCGATATTCCCGACGATGGGAAGGAAACGATAAAAAACGGCGCTTCTCAGAGCTTGAAAACAATGATTCACAAATACGAACTCGTTGATAAAGAGGAGGATATAAAGAAACTGTATGACTTTTTAATTACAAACGATTTTGTTAGTTTTGACACAGAAACGACTTCTACCAACGCTATAGATGCAGAATTGGTGGGATTGAGCTTCAGCGTGAAGGAAAAAGAGGCGTATTATGTGCCGGTGTCAAGCAATCGTGAAGAAGCAGAAAAAATAGTTAATATATTTAAACCTCTCTACGAAAACGAAGAAATTCTCAAAATCGGACAAAACATGAAATACGACATCGAGGTACTCGCCAACTATGGTGTGGAGGTGAGAGGCAAGATGTTTGACACCATGATTGCCCACTATCTCATCCAACCGGAAACGAGACACAACATGGACGACATGGCGGAGACGTATCTCGACTACAAGACGATTCGCATAGAGGAACTTATCGGTCCGAAAGGAAAAGGCCAGAAGAGCATGCGCGATCTGCAGCCAAGCGAGGTGTATGAATATGCCGCCGAGGATGCGGACATCACATTGCAGCTGAAGAACAAGCTGGAACCGGAACTGAAGAAGCGCGGCGCCTACGATCTGTTCTGCAACATAGAGATGCCGCTGATGCCGGTGCTCGCCGAAATGGAGATGAACGGAGTGCGCATCGACACGCAATCGCTGAAGGAAACATCAAGGACTCTCACTGAGCGCATGCACGAGATAGAACAGCGAATCTATGAGTTGGCTGGAATGGAATTCAACATCGCTTCACCGAAACAGGTGGGCGAGGTGCTGTTTGAAAAGATGAAAATCGTGGAGAAGGCGAAGAAGACAAAAACAGGACAGTATGTCACCAACGAGGAGGTGCTGCAGTCGCTGAAAGGCAAGCACGAGATTGTGGCTGACATCCTGGAACACAGAGGGTTGAAGAAACTCCTCGGCACGTATGTGGATGCTCTGCCGAAGCTTATCAATCCACGAACGGGGAGGATTCACACATCGTTCAACCAGACCGTGACTGCCACGGGACGCCTGTCGTCGAGCGATCCCAACCTGCAGAATATTCCTGTGAGGGGCGAGGACGGAAAGGAGATAAGAAAGGCTTTCGTACCGGAACCGGGCTGTGAATTCTTCTCTGCCGACTACAGTCAGATAGAGCTGAGAGTGATGGCTCACTTGAGCGGCGACGAGAACATGATAGAAGCGTTCCGCGAGGGACACGACATCCACACTGCCACGGCGGCAAAGATATACAAAGAAACCATCGACGAGGTGAGCAGAGACCAACGCACAAAGGCAAAGCGTGCCAACTTCGGCATCATCTACGGCATTACGGTGTTCGGTCTGGCGGAGCGGCTGGAGATAAGCCGCGACGAGGCTAAGCAGCTGATAGAAGGATACTTCGAGAATTTCCCGAAGGTGAAGGAGTATATGGACAAGAGCATACAGATGGCACGCGCCAACGGATATGCCGAGACGCTGTTCCACAGACGGAGATACCTTGCCGACATCAATTCTCACAATGCCACGGTGAGGGGTTTCGCCGAGCGAAATGCCATCAACGCTCCTATCCAAGGCACTGCAGCAGACATTATAAAGGTGGCGATGATAAATGTATACCGCCGCTTCAGGAAGGAGGGCATCAAATCGAAGATGATTCTGCAGGTACACGACGAATTGAATTTTTCCGTTCTTCCCGAAGAGAAGGAGAAGGTGGAGAAAATCGTATTGGAGGAGATGCAGAACGCACTGAAGATGCAGGTGCCGCTGGTGGCTGACTCTGGATGGGGGAAGAACTGGCTGGAGGCGCATTAAGACCGACAACTGACACCTGACACCTAACACCCACCCTAACCCTCCCAAAGGGAGGGGACTGGGGACAGGGGTTATTGTAAACAACTATAACAATTAACATTTAAGACTATCATTATGGAAAACTATGAATGGGCAAAAGAGATGAACTGTGCCGTTACGGTGTGCGACGCCGAAGGCATCATCATCTACCAGAACGACAAGGCGGTGGAAACCTACAAAAAACATGGCAACCTGATTGGAAAGAATCTCTACGAGTGTCACTCGGAGAGATCTAAAGAGATTATCCGCCACCTGCTCGCCACCGGCGGCAGCAACGCCTATACCATTGAGAAACAGGGCGTTCACAAAGTGATTTACCAGACGGCATGGAAGAAGGACGGCAAGGTTGCCGGCATCGTGGAAATCTCCATGATAACACCAGCCGATATGCCTCATTATGTGAGAGGATAACATTTCTTTTCAAAATTAAATAATATTTGAGTCCTTCTCACGTTAGTTAATTTGATGGAAAACAGCAACAACAGCTACTCACACATACTGAAATACACGAGCCTGTTCGGCGGCGTGCAGATGCTCAATATCCTTATCGGACTGGTACGCAACAAGTTAGTTGCCGTATTGCTCGGTCCGGCGGGTATGGGACTCGTGGCTCTTTTCTCATCAACGATAAAGCTCGTGGTGGACTCAACGAACTTCGGTCTCCACATCAGTGCCGTGAGAAACATATCCATGGCATTCGACAACGGCGACGAGAAGTGGCTCAGACACGAGATTGAGGTGTTCCGCCACTGGATTCTCATAACGGCATTGTTCGGTCTCGTGGTCTGTGCCGCACTCAGTTCGCTGCTCAGCGACTGGACTTTCTCATTCGGCGACCACACGCTGCACTTCGTGCTCCTCTCGCCCGTCGTGGCACTCACCACACTGACCGTAGGAGAGACCGCCATACTGAAAGCCACACGGCGACTGAAAGCCCTCGCCGTAACTTCTATCTACGGGGCAATCGGTGTGTTCGCCATCTCGGTGCCTATATATTGGATATACAACTATAAAGGCATCGTGCCGTCGCTCGTGCTCATGGCACTGGTGCAGGCGATAATAGTGCTGCAGTGTTCCCTGAGGCTCTACCCCCTACAGATGCGGTTCCGCCTCGACTGCATAAAGGAAGGCATGGCATTCCTGCGGCTCGGCATAGCTTTCGTGGTGGCAGGAATGCTCGGCAGCGGTGCGGAACTCGCCATCAGAGCGTATCTCAGCAACGCTTCGGATGTGGACACCGTAGGACTTTACAATGCCATGTATGTGATGATTTTCACATACGCCGGAATGGTGTTCACGGCAATAGACACCGACTATTATCCTCGTCTGTCGGCTATAAAGACGCACGGCGGTAAACTAAACGACACGGTGAACAACCAGATTGAAGTTTCTATGAACATCGTGTCGCCACTCATCGTCCTCTTCATCCTCTTCATGCCAATACTCCTGCCATTGCTATATAGCGGCAAGTTCAACGCCGTGATACCTATGCTGCAGGTGGCAGCGCTCTCGATGTATGGCCGCGGAGTGTTCCTGCCGCTGGAATATATAGCACTGTCGAGGGGCAATTCCATGACATTCCTCACGATAGAGATATTCAGCGACGTGGTACTGGCGAGCCTCGTCATCCTGGGCTTCAATATGTTCGGACTGCTCGGCATCGGCATCGCCATAACAACGGCATATATGCTGGAAATGCTTTTCGCCAGGATGGTATGCAGGATAAAATACAAATACAGGATGTCGTCCACCGTAGTGCGAACCATCCTCTTCCATCTTGCCGTAGGCATCTGCGTCTACGCCTCCACCCACATCGAGAGCAACCTGCTGTATTGTATTGTCGGAACGCTGATATTCTGTGCCGACGCATGGTTCTCACTCAACGTGGTGAAAAAGCATACGGCAATAATGGAGAAACTGAAAGGAAAATTCAAGAAGTTTGTCGGATAGCACAACAAAAGAGGGAGGATTGTTCTGGCGGTGATAAAGCCGAACTGCATTGGCATTATTTACCCTTATAGATACGGAACAACGATTTCATATTGCGACACGTGCCGAAAAAGAAATACCATACGGCGAAACATCTCTCCAATGGCGATAGGCGACGCAATACCGCCATTCTATAGCCACCAAACTTGATATTGCGCTCAAAGCCACGGAAATGCGCTATAACGGCTTTTCTCTCGTCAGGGCTTATATTTGCCCACTCACGCATATACGACACGCTGAGAGTGATGTAAATGGCCATAAGCCAGGATTTCAGCTTGGGGAATGACTTGTGGTCGTGGAAAGTATCATAAAACAGCTTGTCGATCATTACGGCAGTGTCGAGGCGCTGAAACCATCGGATGGAGAAACGCTTGGTGATGGCATTCTCGTTGCCTTGATAATAATAGAAAGTGGAATCGCAAAAACCAACCCTCCCGGCGGCGAGGAACTGTAGTCGCGTGTTATATTCGTCACTGTCGTAATGGTTGGTGTCCTGCCTGTCTTCGTCAATGAGCCTTCTGTTTATCAATGCGAAGCCATGGATAGAAAAGTCTATGCTACGATAGAAAGCCTCCTTGCCGGAGAACACCAAGGAATGGTCGCCATTCGGAGGATAAGAACCTTGTACCGCAGAAGTCGTTCCGTCAGCATATTCGAGCAGCATATTGGGTATCACGATGTCGAGACTGCGCTTTTCCGCCTCGCCAACAGCCTTTTCAAGCAAATCAGCATCTATCCTGTCGTCTTGCGACATATAGAAGAAATATTCTCCCTGCGCCCATTTCTCCATCATCGCCAGATTGCGGGCTGTATTCCCCTTGCCGTCGTTATGCTTTGAGAACACACGAATCCTGTTGTCCCTTCTGGCTAACCCGTCGAGAATGGCGCGACTGTCGTCTGTCGACTCATCATCGAGAGCGATAAGTTCCCAGTCAGCAAAGGTCTGGCTGATCACCGAACCGATGCTGCGCTCCAGATATTCGCTGCCGTTATATACCGGCATATAGATAGAAACCTTGGTCATGATGGTGTTATTATAAGTTGACGAGTTGACGAGTTGACAAGTTAACGAATGGACAAATGGAGGAACAGACAAGCATACATCCCTATCGGAACAGCATACAATCCATCATAGCATCAGCTGCATATCCACTACATCGAGACGCCTGCCAAGTTTATAGCCCACCTGCTTGAAACAGGAAACTTCTTCGAATCCCATACTGCCATGAAAGGCTATGCTGCCCGTGTTTTCTGCCGTTATGCAGGCTATGAGAGAATGACAACGGCCGGTCTGGCGACATGCCTCTATGAGGAGGTTCATCAGCTTGGAGCCTGCGCCATGTCCCGTGTGATGCACATCGAGATATATTGTCACCTCCCAAGTATGCGAGTAGGCTGCCCGCTCCTTCCAGAGATGGGCATAGCAATACCCCACTACCCTACCGTCTTGCTCTGCCACAAAACAGGGAAACTCGGCAGCGATATGCCTCACGCGCTCTGACATATCGCCGGTTGTAAGAGGCTCGGTCTCAAAGCTGACAGTGGTTTCAGTGACATAATGATTGTATATCCGTGTCATTTCCTCTACGTCGGTAGGACAGAAAGTACGGACAGTGAGTCCGGAAGACACCTTTGAACCGCCTTTATTCCGGTTTCTCTCTGAAAATTCTTCTTTCCCGTTCATGCTTGCTTTATTTTCCTCCCACAATCGTCTTTATGTCGTTCAGTTTGTTCAGCGCCTCCATCGGCGTGAGGTTGTTTATGTCGAGACCGAGAATCTCGTCGCGCACCTGACACAACACAGGGTCGTCGAGCTGGAAGAAGCTCAGCTGCTCACCGCTGCCCGGCACCGAGATATTGTCTACTGCCGCCTTTCCGGCTGCCCCCACACCACTGTTGTCAGCCTCAAGCTGCTTCAGAATCACGTTCGCCCTATTGATAATGCTCTTCGGCATACCGGCAATCTGCGCCACGTGGATACCGAATGAGTGTTCCGATCCGCCACGCTCCAGTCGGCGCAGGAATATCACCTTGCCGTTTATCTCCTTCACGCTGACGTTGTAGTTCTTTATCCTGCTGAAGTTCTTCTCCATCTCGTTCAGTTCATGATAGTGTGTGGCGAAGAGGGTGCGCGCTGCCGCACGCGGCTGCTCATGCAGATATTCCACTATTGCCCAAGCTATCGAGATGCCGTCGTAGGTGCTCGTTCCGCGGCCCAGCTCGTCGAAGAGCACAA